>JBLNHB010000351.1:0-5690 GCA_050268805.1 bacterium
CTGTTCAGGAAGAGATCTTGCCAATGGAACGGTCTTTTCAAGAGAAGCCCCTTCCCCCCGGAATCTTTCCCCAGTTGAAAGAAAAGTTAAAAGATACCGCTCCTTTTTTCCGTGACACGAAGCTCGATCTTAACTTCCGGACGTACTATTTCTATCGTTACAATTTCGACGACACCAAGAATGAGGCCTGGTCACTGGGCGGTTCTTTCGTGTACCGGTCGGGCTGCCTTCTCGACCACTTTGATGTTGGCGCGGTGGCTTACACCTCCCAGCCCTTGCACGCACCGAACGATCGGGACGGAACACTCCTATTGAAGCCGGGACAAGAAGGCTACACAGTGCTGGGTCAGCTTTACGGGAGGATAAAAATAGTCGATGACAATTTTATAGACCTCTATCGATATGAATACAACACGCCCTATGTGAACAAGAACGATGGGCGCATGACACCAAACACCTTTGAGGCTTATACGTTCATGGGTGCTGCGAGAGGCACCGACGGGGCTCCGAAGTTGACCTATGGGATCGGTTACTTCGACAAGATCAAACCTCGTAACTCGGACACTTTCATTTCGATGTCGGAGGCAGCGGGTGCACGTGTTGCACGGGGCGTCTTTGCCGCAGGAGTCAATGCTTCCTTCCCTG
Source organism: bacterium (assembly GCA_050268805.1). GTDB lineage: Bacteria > Nitrospirota > Thermodesulfovibrionia > Thermodesulfovibrionales > BMS3Bbin05 > JBLNHB01. The sequence goes on from JBLNHB010000351.1 coordinate 646, forward strand.
CGTTCTCGATAGGGGCCATCGACTACTATTCGAACGACATTATCAACATCGGATATGCCGAAGCCAAATACATACTTGCTCTTACAGAGCGTTTAGGTCTCCTCTTTTCGGCCCAGTTCACGGATCAGCGGAGTGTTGGAGAGAATCTTCTAAACGGTTATTATTTCCAAACGAACCAGATTGGACTCATGATCGGAATAAGTTATGACGGAGGAATCATTTCTCTTGCCTATTCAACAGATGCAAAGGGAGCCGATCTGCAAAATCCATGGAGCAGTTGGCCTGGCTACACCGGCGCGCAAGTGTCGTTTTTTGACCGCGCCGGTGAAGAGGCATTCATGATCAAAGGGTCCTACGCCTTTTCTCGTATTGGTCTCGACGGTGTGACAGCTTATGCGCTTTGGGTCCACGGATGGGACGCGATTGATCCCTCGACCAAAGAAGGAGTGTATGACCAGGATGAATATGACTTCGATGTCCAGTGGAAGCCGAAAAGCGGCGATCTCAAGGGGCTGTGGTTCCGCATCCGGTATGCCCATGTTGACCAGCGTGGAGCGGGTGATGCCTCCATGGATGAGTTGCGCGTCATCATAAACTACGATCTGTCGCTGCTGTAATGACGAGTAAAACAGTCTCTAGTAATTTTACGAGTTCACTTCACGAGCATAACCTGCTAACGTGATATCGAGGTCCGACAATTGAAGCATTAATTTTTCACATTGCTTCCGGGGGGCTTTCGGGCGCATTCCAAGCAGAGACAAAGGAAAGGAGAACATCATGAAGACGCAGAAACAAGAGGACGGATTTTGTTCCCGCAGGAGCCTCCTGACAGGGTCGGCAATGCTTCTGATGGGAGGGATCGTGGGCCGCATCAGCAACGCTTTTGGCGCATCTCAGCCTGCAGTCGCAACCGCACCGCCACTGCCATGGAAGTGGGCCAAGCTTGACCCACTGGAGGCAGGAAGGCGGGCATATCGCTCATACCTGAGCGAAGGCGGCTGAGGGAACGGTGCCTGGCTGGGGGTCCTCAGCCTGTTGAGAGAGAAGGTCGGATATCCCTGGACAACGCTGCCTGATTACATGTTCGCCCATGCTGCAGCAGGGTACGGAGGACAGGGTACGCTGTGCGGCGCGCTCGGCGTCTGCAGCGCTCTCATCAATCTCGTCCAATACGACAAAGAAAAGAAATATGCCGTGATGGTGGACGATCTGTTGGACTGGTATGCCCGATCCTCATTCCCCACAGACCGATTTGACGATATTTCTCCGATGCCGAAACAGATCCAGACAAAGGCCATGTCACCGCTCTGCCATACATCGGTCTCGCAGTGGACCCTGGCTGCCGGCCCGCATGGCAGCCGCAAGGAAAAGAAGGAGCGCTGTGCGAAGGTAACGGGTGAGGTCGTGTATACAACGGTCCACTATTTCAATCTCTACACGGAAGGCAAGTGGCAGCCCGTGAAATGGACCCCAAAGAAGGAGTTTTCCCACTGCGTCGACTGCCACGGGCCGGATGATATGTGGCATGAGAAAGGCGGCATGAACAACCAGCAGGGTCATATGGATTGTAATCTTTGCCACCAGGACCACACCAAGACAGCCGGCAAGTGATGAGGAAAAGCGTTAGGGGGACGAGGGGGGTGAGAAACGTGAATCATCCCATAAACAAACTCGCCACAACTAGTAGTTTTACGAGTTGTTTTCCCGGCCTTTGTATGATGTAATGAACCATACTGGGGGGAGGTGTTCTTCTCATTCCGCACGGTCTATGCGCTACCCGTGTCATGTGTTGTGCACGTCGGTGTGACTGCGGGGGGTATTAACAGGACAAAAGGTCGCTTGAGGAGCTCTTCATGATCACAGAAAAAGAGAGGACAATGAGAAAAGGCAAGGTGCTCCTGGCTGACAGCCACCAGAACATGCTCGAAGGCGCCAGGAATCTCCTGGAGAACATCTTTGAAACGGTTTTCATGGTGGCCGATGAAACCTCTCTCATGGAGGCGGCAGAGAAGCTCAAACCCGACCTCATCGTGGCGGATCTCTCGTTGCCGGTCACAAAGGAAATCAACATCGCGCGGCGGCTGAAGAAGGAGTTTCCCGAGATCAAACTGATCATCCTGAGCATCCATGACGAACGGACGGCGATCAGCGAATGCATCGAGGCCGGGGTCTCGGCGGTCGTTCTCAAACGGTGTGCGGTGAACGATCTTGTCCCTGCTGTTGAAGCGGTGATGGAGGGTGCATCCTACGTATCACCAGCCGCAGGTGCGGACAGTGAGGTGGAGAAATGAAACCATGGCCGAGACATCCGGTAATCTTTGAGATCAACACATGGGTCTGGCTGCAGGGACTGAGCCGGAAATACGGGAGGCCCGTTACGCTTTCCACCGTTCCACCCGGGGAATGGGACGACCTAGCTGACCTCGGTGTTGATGCACTCTGGTTCATGGGTGTCTGGGACCGGAGCCCCAAGGGGATTCAGGTGGCGCTCGGAAATGAGGGGCTCATGGCCGACTTTCGCCGGGCACTTCCTGATGTCCGGTCAGAGGACATTGTCGGCTCTCCCTACTGCGTGCGCAGGTACGTGGTCGACGAACACCTCGGGGGCCCGCAGGGTCTCGCCGTAGCAAGAAGCATACTCTCGAAACGAGGAATGCGACTCATTCTCGATTTCGTGCCGAACCACGTGGCCCCTGATCATCCCTGGGTCCTCGAGCATCCAGGGTACTTCATCCGCGGAAATGACGGGGACTTCCGGAGGGATCCCGCGTCCTTCTTCAAGGCGAACGGCAATGTCTTCGCCTGCGGCAAGGATCCCTATTTCCCTGCCTGGCCCGATGTGCTGCAGTTGAACGCATTTGACCGCGGTCTGCGTCAGGCAGTCATCGAAACTGTTTCAGGCATTGCCGAACAATGTGACGGCATCCGCTGCGACATGGCCATGCTCATGCTGAACACGGTCTTCGAACGTACCTGGGGAGCACGGGCAGGTGAACGGCCGGTCAAGGACTATTGGACGACGGTTATTCCCGCGACCAAAACGAAGCATCCTGATTTCAGGTTCATCGCCGAGGCGTACTGGGACCTCGAGTGGGAGCTGCAACAGCAGGGCTTTGACTATTGCTACGACAAAAGGCTCTATGACCGGATGGAACACAGCAATGCCGAGAGCATCCGGCAGCATCTCCTGGCGGATATATCCTACCAGGAGCGGCTTGTCCGATTCATCGAGAACCATGACGAGCCAAGGGCTGCTGCCACGTTTCCGGCGGGGAAGGCGCGCGCCGCAGCAGTAGCGGCCGTCACACTCCCCGGGGCAAGGCTGTTGCACGAGGGGCAATCCCAGGGACTTAGAGTGCGGTTGCCCGTCTTTCTGGGACGGCGCCCCGTCGAGCAGGTCGATCAGGACCTTGTGTCTTTCTACCAAAGGCTGCTGAAAGGGATCAACCACGAGGTCTTCCGGAACGGTCAGTGGACTCTCTGTGAGCGGAGCGGCTGGCCCGACAACCAGAGCTATTTAAATATTCTGAGTTGGTGCTGGGTAAAGAACGAGGAGCGTTACCTTATCGTTATGAATTTCTCTGAAGAAACCGTTCAAGCGCGCGTCCGGGCGCCGTGGGATGAACTCAAGGGGAAAATGTGGCGCCTCATTGACGTCCTGTCAGGTGAGACCTACGACCGGAGCGGGGACGAAATGAGGGATGCCGGTCTGTACGTTGACTTTGTCCCCTGGGGCTTTCATTTCTTTTTTCTGAACCCCTTATGACAAAGGAGTAGAACATGGATTTTATCAAAAGGTCAATGCTGGTCACCCTTTCACTCGGCCTGTTTGCCATCTGGGGCTGCGCAGGCATCGGGCCCAGGACTGTTATGCAAGACCGCTTTGACTACACAGGGGCGCTCGGGGATTCCTGGAAACAGCAGATGCTCATTAATATGGTGAAGCTGCGGTATGGGGATACGCCCATCTTTCTCGACGTCGCCTCTGTGATCGGTCAGTACTCGCTGGAGACCCAGATCAGTGCGTCGGCTCAATGGCAAGCGCCCTATGCAAACACCCTGGGAACCGGAGGCGCCGCACGGTACACCGACCGGCCCACCATCACCTATATGCCCATCAGCGGAGAGAGATTCGCCCGGAGTCTGATGAAGCCGATACCGCCCCCCGCCGTACTGAGTCTGATCCAGGCAGGCTATCCGATCAATGTCGTCCTCAGGGTCTGTGTGCACTCCGTGAACGGCATCAGGAACCGTTATGGGGGCGCTGCGCGGGCTCGCCCCTCTGACCCTGAGTTTCACCCGCTCCTGGAGCAATTACGGAGAATACAGGACTCGGGCGCCATCGGGCTGAGAGTGCAGAAGACAAACGAGATGGAAGCGGTTCTGCTGAGCTTTCAGGGCAAGGTCGATCCGGCAGTCGCGGAGGACATCCTCTCGGTTCGGAAAACGCTCGGACTCAACCCTTCTGCAAGAGAATTCAGCGTGGCCTATGGTTCAGTGGCAAAAGACGACAAGGAGGTCGCGATCTTGAGCAGGTCGATTCTCGAAATCATTATCGATCTTGCCTCGTACATCGACGTGCCCTCCGCTCACGTGCAGGAGAAGCGCGTGAACCCGACCATGCTCGAGGACACGGTAGAGGGAGCTCCCGTCCCTTCGATCATTAGAATCCATAGTTCTTCGGACAAACCCGGCACGGCTTTCATTACGGTTCCCTATCGGGACCACTGGTTCTGGATCGACGACCGCGACCTGCAGTCGAAAACGCTCTTTTCATTTCTGATGTTCATCTTTTCGCTCACCGAGACCGGAGGCAAGGAGGGCGCTCCGATCATCACGGTCCCGGCGGGATAGAGTCACGGAGAGGCACGAGGATGGAACTTCTTTTTGCTGCAATGAGGACCCCTTGGGTCTTCTCATTTAATACACATGAGGAGGTTATATGAAACACAGGATGGTGTTACTGATAGGTTTAATGCTGGTGTTTGTGCTTGCAGGGGTTGCCGCCGCTGCCGAGAAGGGGCCGGTCGAGACGGTGCTCGAGG
>JBLNHB010000352.1:0-18750 GCA_050268805.1 bacterium
CCGCATACGGGTCGGCCAAGCGAGGGCAGTCGACGAAATTTGCTGGTGTCGCCGAACATGTCATTGGAGAGCCCGGAGGGAGCGTCGTTCTCTTCGGCTCAGAAAAAGAGCAGCCCATCAGCAACGAAATCATGCACGCAATCGACCGGGGTATGGTTGCGGAAAATACCGTCCTCAGTCTTGCGGGCAAGACAACGCTCGGCGATCTCTGCAATCTCATCGCGGCGTGCGATCTCCTCGTGACGAACGATTCGGGGCCCATGCATATCGCTTATGCCGTGGGAACGCCGCTCATTGCACTCTTCGGATCGACCTCTCCTGAACTCACGGGGCCTCCCGACAGCTCGTTCGAGGGCGCAGAATTCGGATACCGATACGCAGTCCTCAGGTCGGGGGTGGAGTGCTCCCCCTGTTTTGAGCGGACGTGCAGGTACGGACACCTCCGGTGCATGGAAAAGATCACCGCCGAACTCGTCATCAGATCGATGCAGGATCTGCTTCCCTCGGCGAGAGCGGTCTTCTTTGACCGCGACGGAACCCTCTGCAGGGACGTCCATTATTTAAATCGTATGGATGACCTTGAAATCAATCCCGAAATAAAAAGCCTGCGTGCCCTGAAGGATAAAGGCTATCTCCTCATCGGTATATCGAACCAGTCCGGCATCGCGCGGGGGTTCGTTGATGAGGAGTTCGTGAGAAAGGTGAACAGGATATTTGTCGAAGAGCATGGATTCGATGCATTCTACTACTGTCCCCACCATCCGGATGACCGGTGCGCCTGCAGGAAACCGATGAACGGAATGCTCCTGAAAGCACGCGCAGATTTCAACATAGATTTCCGGAATTCTTTCTTTGTGGGAGATACGGAGTCAGACATGAAGGCAGCCCGGCTGTCAGACGTGGAGGCGATACAGATCACATCGCACGAGACGGAAAAACTTGAGCACGCCGCGTCCCTCATCAACACCCTTTCTGAATGCCTTTCGGTCATCCGTTAATGCGATCCTCATTACCGGGGCCGCTTCAGCCCCGCTGCCTTTGCCAGTAACGGGAAGTCGATGCTCGTCTCGACCACCTCGAAAGCCTTCCCTATCTGTGCATTCCCCCTGATGTGGGTCTTCCCGAGGATGGATTCGATTTTGTCTATGGCGGAAAAAGTATCGAGAGAAACCGATAGAACGGGGACACCGAGAGCCTCTGCCCTGCTGATGATGATATCGTTTGCAGAGAGCCCGCCGGTGAGGATCAGACATTTTGTCGACGTCTCGAGTGCTGCAAGTTGTATGTCCGAGCGGTGCCCGCCTGTTATGACCGCCTTGTTCGGAGTCCGGCGGAAATACCGCATGGCACTGTGAACGTCCATTGCTCCCACGAGGTACTGTTCGACCCGCTCATCGAGCATGTCCTCGCAGCAAAGCACCTTGCCGTTCAGGACATCCCGCAGCTGCCTGACGGTCACCGAGCCCAGGACTTCATCCTTTTTGACGATTCCGCACATGTTGATCCTGTTTTTTGCGAGGAATGGTCTCACTGTTTTCTTCACATACGCCATTTCCGCAGCCGGCACCATATTGATCACCGCGCCCGCCAGATACTTCCCGAAGATATCGGCTGCGCAGAGGAGAAGGTTGATCGTTGCATCACCCTTCCACCCCTCGATCATGAGCGCCCTCGCATCGACAGCCCGGACGATCTGGACACCATTGGCATACACCATCGATCCGTCGAAAATGGTCGACATGCCTTCGATGATAACAGCGTCCTTCCCCTTTACCGCTTTGATGCTCTGAACAACCGCATCCAGCATCTCGGTCTTTTTTGAAAGGGCATGCTGCGTCGCATCAAAGTCGAGCATGAATGGAGAGATCACCCGGCTGCTCTCCTCGAGTTCAAGGGCATCTTTCGCGACGAACGCGTCCGCGTCGGCGATCAGGTTCCCCACTCTCACTGGGTCTCTCCCGATGGGCTTTATGTACCCGACCGTGAAGCCTCTGTTTTTCAGCAGGAGTCCGATGCCGATGCTCAAAAGGCTTTTGCCGGAGAAATCTGTCATGGAACCGATATAGAGCCGTGTCATTGCAGCCTCCTCATGGATTTTGATAAACCGTCATATAGTCCCGCCTCTTCCCGCTTCGGAAGATGTCCCTCGGGAAAGGATGATGCGCGCGTCGAGCGCTACCGCCCGGTCTTCGAGGATGACGAGGGGATTGATATCGAGCTCATAAATCTCGGGGAAATCGGCAATAAGCTGAGACACTCTGGCGATCCCTGCGGTGATGAAATCAAGATTCGCCGGCTTCTCGCCGCGGGCACCCTGGAGAAGGGCGAATCCCCTGGTCTCACGGATCATCTGCCTGGCCTCTGAGCCGTTTACGGGGAGAATCCTGAACGACACATCTTTCATGACCTCAACATAGATCCCCCCGAGACCGAACATGACCATATGGCCGAATGTCCTGTCATATGTTACGCCAATGATGACCTCTTTCCCTCCTTTGATCATCTCATAGATATTGACGCCCTCGATCATTGCGCTGCGGAGATGCCTGCGGACATTCGCAGTAATTTCGGAAAATGCTTCCAATGCTTCGGAGGGAGAGGAAATGCCGAGACGGACACCGCCAACGTCTGTCTTGTGGAGGATGTCCGGAGAGGATATCTTCATGGCAACAGGAAAGCCGAGTCCCCTGGCGAGGGATGCTGCTTCGTTTTTTGTTGTCGCATGCACCAGCCTGGGAAAGATAAAGCCATAGGCCTCGAGCACTCCCCGCGCTTCATCTTCGGTCAGGCTGGCCCTCCCGGCCATCAATGTCCCGCGGAGAATCCTACTCGCGGCAGCCCGCTTCCCCTGGATCCTCACGGGTTCCTCTTGTTTGCCTGCTCTCCAGACGGCATAGTCATGGAGCTTCTTGAATGATCGTACCGCGTCCTCGGGATATGAGAAATTCGGGATACCCTTCTCTTCAAGCAGTCGTATGGCATTCGAAACGCTCTTCTGGCCCATGATGCAGGTGATGACCGGTTTCCGGGTGTTCGCAGTTTCATCGACAACAGCGAGTGCAACGTTCTCGACATCCACCATGGCCTGGGGAGTAAGGATGACGATAATGCCGTCGACAGCACTGCTCCTGACCGCTTCCCGGAGCACGATCCGGTACCGGTCTGAACGGGCATCACCGATAATATCTATCGGGTTCCCGAGGGATGCATTCCCGGGAAGGTGAACGCTCATCCTTTTTAGAGAGGAAGGATCGAGAATAGGAAGGTTGAGATCGAGCTTTTCTGCCATATCCGCAGCCATGATGCCGGGGCCTCCGGCATTGGTGATGATGACGAGATTCTTCCCTTCTGGGAACCGGCGCGAAGAAAAAACCCGCGCGGTTTCGAAAAGATCATGGATTCCCTCAGCCCGGATGACCCCGGTCTGGGTAAATGCGGCTCGGAATGCTTCATCCGATCCTGCGATAGCGCCGGTATGGGAGGACGCTGCCCGGGCTCCGGCCTGCGTTCCGCCTGATTTGATGAGGATGACCGGCTTCTTTCTCGTAATGCGAGGCACTGCTTCGAGAAACCGCTTACCGTCGGCAACGTCCTCGATATAGCCCATGATGATGTCTGTCTCGCTGTCGCGGGACAGATATTCGATGAAGTCTGTTTCGTTCAGGTCCGCCTTGTTGCCGAGACTCACGAATTTCGAAAATCCGACCTGGTTGCCGATCGCCCAATCGAGGATCGCGACGCCGAGCGCGCCAGACTGGGAAAAAAACGCCATCCTTCCCCCCGGCAGCATGCCTGCTGCAAAGGTGGCGTTCAGATTGTTCCGGGTGTTCATGATCCCGAGGCAGTTCGGGCCGAGCACCCTGATCCCCGACTCACTGATGATCTCCCTGATCTCATTTTCAGCCTTCATCCCTTCCCTGCCTGCTTCCTTGAACCCCGCGGAGATGATGACAGCCGCCTTGACCGAGGCGCTGACACACTCCCTGAGGCTCCCGGGAACAGCACCGGCGGGAATGCAGATGACCGCCAGGTCGACCATGCCTTTCAATTCAGCGATGGCGGGATATGTCCGGCAGCCCAGAATGGGTTCCCCCCTGGGATTTACCGGGAAAACTTTGCCAGCGTATCCTGAGGAGATGAGATTCTTGAGAACCGCGTATCCAACCTTCGAGGGATCGGCGGATGCACCGATAACAGCGACGGACTCGGGATTAAAGAGGTGCTCGATCATAGTGGTAAAAGAATACCCTTTTTTCTGTCGTTAATCAAGAATTGATGCCAATGCGCCGAAGAATAGAAATCATAGAGCTGTTTCAGAAACATATTGGAATAAAGGGGTATAAGATGAAGAAAAAGTTCAAGGTCCTGCTGGTTATGGGTTCCTTCTGCATCATTGCTGCCGCGATCCTCATGATCCTGTGGCTCTGGTATATTCAGCTGAAGACGAATAAACAGCTGAAAGAGTCCGTGACCTTTGAACTGGAGGAAATACAGTCCTACATGGCCCAGGCCCAGAAGGAAAAAATTGCACTGCTCGCCGCCAAGTTTGGTGTTCCGGAGCCGCACCTCGTTACCCTCCTCGACGAATACCGGACAAAACATGATGTCATCTACCGGCTCAGAAAGAACGTCTCCGGTGAGCGGCAGACGGCAGAGATCAAGAAATCGGACAGGAATGTTGACCTCAATTTTGATCAGACCCTGACCGATCTCAGTAACCGCTACGGCATCCCCAAAGAAAAAATCGCCGATATACTGATCGACTACAAGACGATGGGCGCCCTCGAAAAAGGGAACATCATTGAGAACATCATCACGGGCGGAACAAAAAGTTCTTTGGTGAAGTTTTCGATCAAGGAGCTCCTCGGATTCCTCAGGTGACCGGAGGACGGTGTCCGGCTTCCCGACAACTTTCCATAATTCTTTATGGTATGATACGCTTGTTCGGCAACCAGAGGCCGCAGAAACATTCGCTGGGAAGGAATCGGGAAATGGTCATCGGCAAACCCCTTCTCACCGCAGAGCAGATACATCATCGGGTGAGAGAACTCGGCCAGCTCATATCGGAGGACTATGAGGGGAAGAATCTGCTCGCGGTCGGCATTCTCAAAGGCGCATTCCTGTTCTTCTCGGACCTGGTGCGTTCGATCACTATTCCTCTCGCCGTTGATTTTATCGTAGCTTCCAGCTATGTACAGACTGACACCTCCGGCGAGGTCAAGATCCACTACGACGTCAGGGACGACATTTCCGGTAAGGATATTCTCCTCGTCGAGGATATCATCGATACCGGCATCACGCTGAACCACATCAGGGAGCGGCTCCTCGCGAGAGATCCCCGGTCGATAAAAATATGCGCCTTCCTCGATAAGAAGGAGCGTCGTCTCGTTGATATACCCGTCGACTACCGGGGTTTCGAGATCCCCAATCAATTCGTCGTGGGGTACGGCCTCGACTACAACGGCAAGTTCAGAAACCTGCCGTACGTGTCAATTTTCAAGAAGAGCGCCTGAAAAAATATCACAACAGGGAGATCGGGCGCCGGGAAATCAGCTCCCACGGCGCTGCGCCCTCTCATGAATAATCCGGAGGAGTTCACCATGTATGAGCTCATGATCGAGACCAAGTTTTCATCGGCCCACCAGTTGCGGGGCTATAAGGGAAAGTGCGAAACGGTCCACGGCCATAACTGGAAGGTCCAGGTCTTCGTTTCCGCCCGGAGGCTGAATGAGATCGATATCGCCATCGACTTCCATGATCTCAAGCAGCATACGGAAGAGGTCGCCGGGCAGCTCGACCACGTGCTCCTCAACGACATCTTCCCGTTCACCGAAATCAACCCCTCTTCAGAAAATATCGCGAAATGGATCTACGACTCGCTCAGGAAAAAAATCGAAGACGACAATATCAATGTCTCGGCCGTCACGGTGTGGGAGTCGGACACCGCTTCTGCAACGTACTATGAGGATTGACCTCAATGCCGGCGCGGGGATCGTCGAGACTGGGGATGCACACTCCGAATCCCATATCGTTTGCTTTTCCTTCCAGTTATTGAACATATCAAAGCCGTCATGTTAGAATGAACTCTCATTTTTGCCTTTCATCCTCTCATAAAGGATAACTCATTACTGGAGGCCATGATATGGACTATTTCTTCACCGAAGAACAGATGATGATAAAGGAACTCGCGGCCCAGATAGCCGATGAAAAGGTCGTACCGGTGAGGGCGGAGCTCGATGAAAAAGAGGAATTCCCCTGGGAGATCATGAAGATCCTCGCCCAGGCCGATATGTTTGGACTGTTCGTTCCTGAGGAATACGGCGGCCTCGGAAAGGGAGCACTCGAGCTCTCCATCGCCGTGGAAGAGCTGAGCAGGGCCTGTCTCGGCGTCTCCACCACCTATGCTGCAAATGCCCTCGGCACCTACCCTATCCTGCTCTTCGGTTCCGATGCGCAGAAGAAGAAATTTCTCCCTGATATCGCCTCCGGGAAACGCCTCGTCGCATTCGGCCTCACCGAAGCGAACGCGGGGAGCGATGCTGGGGGCATCCAGACAACCGCAAAGCCCGAAGGCAATGACTATGTTCTGAACGGAACGAAGCAGTGGATCACCAACGGCGGAGAGGCGGAAATCTATACCATCATCGCGATCACCGACAGGGCAAAAGGCGCACGCGGAGCGTCCGCGTTCATCGTCGAGAAAGGCACACCCGGGTTCACCTTCGGGAAGAAGGAAAACAAGATGGGCATCAGGGCATCGGTCACCCGCGAACTTGTTTTTGACAACTGCCGCATACCGAAGGATAATATCCTTGGCAGAGAGGGTATGGGATTCATCGTCGCGATGAAGACCCTCGACCAGTCGCGGGTCGGCGTCGGTGCACAGGGTCTCGGCGTTGCCCAGGGTGCGCTTGATGAGGCGGTCAAGTTCGCGCGCCAGAGGGTCCAGTTCGGGAAGCCCATCATCAGCTTCCAGGCTGTCCAGCACATGCTCGCCGACATGGCGACCCAGATCGAGGCCGCGCGAGCGCTCATTTATTCCGTTGCACGGTATATCGACAGCGGCGCCAAGGACATTACCAAGGTCTCCGCCATGGCAAAAGTGTTTGCCACCGACCTCGGAATGCGGGTCACAACCGATGCGCTTCAGGTCATGGGCGGTTCCGGCTACATGAGGGAATACCCTGTCGAGAAGATGATGAGGGACGCGAAAATCCTCCAGATCTACGAAGGAACAAACCAGATTCAGAGGAACGTTATCGGACAGGCCCTCATCAAGGAAGCGGCACAGAAAAAGTAATACTGGGGTTCAAGGGTCCGAGTGGTTAAGGATCGCAGGGAAGATTCTCACCTGAACCCTCGACCCTTCGAATCCTTGGCCCCTTGAACAATCTATATGTAAAGGAGTTTTCGATGAAGATTCTCGTATGCGTGAAACAGGTGCCCGATACCGCCGAGGTGAGGATCAACCCCGAGACGAACACTCTCATCCGGGAAGGTGTCCCGAGCATCATCAATCCCTTTGACCTCCATGCCGTTGAGGCCGCGCTGAGGATCAAGGAACAGAACCCCGCAGCAACAGTAACGGTCGTGACCATGGGACCTCCCCAGGCAGAGGAAGCCTTGAGGGAGACCATTGCCATGGGAGCGGATGACGCAGTGCTGCTCACTGACCGTGCTTTTGCTGGCTCCGATACCTGGGCAACGGGCTACACGCTCTCACGGGCCGCTCAGACGCTCGGATTCGACCTCATCTTTTGCGGAAAGCAGGCCATCGACGGTGACACCGCCCAGGTCGGTCCCGAGATGGCTGAATTTCTGAACATACCCCATGTGGCCTATGTGAATAAGATCGAAGCGATCGAAGGCGAGCGTATCATCATACACCGGATGATGGATGACGGATACGATGTCGTTGAGACTTCGACGCCGGTTCTCATGACGGTTGTACGGGAGATCAATGAGCCGCGACTCCCCTCATTGAAGGGAAAGATGAGGGCGAAAAAAGCGGAGATCAGAAAGATGACCCACAAGGACATCAACGCAGATCAATCGATCCTCGGCCTGAATGGGTCCCCTACCCAGGTGAAAAACATCTTCGCCCCTGAAGTGAAAAAGGACCGGAAAATGATTACCGGCTCAACAGAGGAAGCCGTGTCCCAACTCATGAATGAGCTGAAGAATCTGAAATGTGTGTAGTACCGAGGTGAATAGTGATTGGTTGCTGGTGGCTGGTTTTCGCCGTTTACCAATCACCAATCACAAATCACCAAACACAACGATGAGGAGGATGTGAATGCGCATTTATGTCGACAAGGATATCTGCACCGGGTGTGAAACCTGTGTGGATTCCTGCCCCTATACAGCTATCGAGATGAAGGAAGGCGTGGCTTGCATCAATGAGTACTGCCAGATCTGCCGTACCTGCCTGAGCGCCTGCCCTGCTGGCGCCATCAAGGAATCGGGCGAGAGCATGCAGGTAAAGCAGGGCGACTTCGATCTCTACCGCGGCGTCATGGTCTTTTGCGAGCAGCATCACGGCACAATCGCCCAGGTCGCTCTCGAGCTCCTCGGCGCAGGCAGACGGCTTGCCGATAAACTCGGGGTCCCTCTTTCAGCCGTTCTCTTCGGCGCGGGAAAGGATCAGGCTGAGGAACTGATCAAGTGGGGCGCGGAAAGAGTTTACCTCTGCGACCGGGAGGAACTGAAACCATTCAACGATGAACCGTATGCAAACCTCCTCTCATTCCTGATACGGGAGTACAAGCCGGAAATTGTTCTTGCCGGCGCCACACCGATTGGCCGGTCATTTTTCCCGCGGGTCGCCGCCCGTCTCAGCGCTGGATTGACCGCTGACTGCACATCACTCGATATTGACGCGAATACACGGAATTTTCTCCAGGTTCGGCCTGCCTTCGGCGGAAACATCATGGCAACGATCCTCTGCCCGAACAGACGGCCCCAGATGGCAACCGTGCGGCCGCGGGTCATGAAGAAGGGAACCTATGATCCTGCGAGAAAAGGCGAGATCATCCCGGTGAAAGCTGAACATATTGAGTCAAGGACCCGTGTTCTCGATAGCGTCAAAGAACTTTCCGAAGTGGTCGTCAATCTTCATGAAGCCGACATCATCGTCTCGGGCGGCAGGGGCATCGGCGGGCCTGAAGGGTTCAAGATGCTCGAAACCCTTGCAAACCTGCTCGGCGGCGCCGTGGGGGCGTCACGCGCGGCCGTTGACGAGGGGTGGATCAAATACAGCCATCAGGTCGGACAGACGGGGAAGACGGTCTGCCCGAAGATATACATTGCCTGCGGCATATCGGGCGCTGTCCAGCACCTCGTAGGCATGCAGTCCTCGGACATCATCATCGCGATCAACAAGAACCCTGATGCGCCGATCTTCAGTGTGGCCTCCTACGGCATTGTCGGCGACGTCAAGGAGATCGTCCCGGCGCTCATCAACAAGCTCAAAGAGGCGAAGGGACAATGAAACTCGCATTTATTTTCCCGGGGCAAGGCTCGCAGCATGTGGGGATGGGAAAATCTCTCTCTGAGAATTTTCCTGTCGCAAGAAAAGTCTACGAAGACGCATCATCGGTCATCGGTTATGATATCGCAAAGCTCAGCTTTGAGGGTCCGAAAGAGGAGCTGGACAAGACCTTCAGGACCCAGCCCTGTCTTCTGACCGCGAGCATCGCCGCCCTGCGCTGCCTTGAGGAAAAAGGAATTTCGGCATCCATTGTCGCGGGTCACAGCCTCGGCGAATATTCTGCACTCGTCGCCGCAGGCGTTCTCCAATTCAAGGACGCCGTCACACTGACCGAACGTCGAGGTGTATTCATGCAGCAAGCCGTACCCGAGGGGAAAGGACTCATGGCAGCGATCCTTGGCCTCGGCAGGGAACGGGTAGATGCGGTCTGCCTCTCAGTCAGCAGCGGCTATGCAGCGCCGGCAAACTACAACTGCCCCGGTCAGATCGTCATTGCAGGAGAAAGACAGGCGGTCGAGGAAGCCATAACCTTGGCGAAAGAAGCAGGCGCCAAAAGGGCAGTCCCGCTCGCGGTCAGCGTCCCCTCCCATTCAACGCTGATGGTCGATGCCTCCAACAGGCTCGCCGGAGCGCTCAAGGACATCCGTTTCAACGAACCCGATATTCCTCTCGTCAACAATGCCGATGCAATGTTCCTCAATACCGTCGACAGCATCAAGGCTTCCCTCCTCAAGCAGCTCAACAGCCCTCTGCTCTGGGAGGATTCCATGCGGACAATCATCGATTCCGGCGTCGATGCGTTCATCGAGGTCGGCCCTGGGAAGATCCTTTCAGGACTGCTCAAGAGGATCGACGCTTCCGCCGTCTGCCATCATGTGGAAGACATGGCAAGCTTCAATAAAACCCTTGATGCTTTGAAAGGGAAATAGTCAGGACGGAATTGCCGTTTGCCCGATACCCTTGCGGCTTCACGGGACAACATCGGGGACTCTATCACCTTTCGAGCATCTGCCCACAAGCGCCCGGTCAGCATTCAGATGAACCTTCACGTTTCATTTGCTCCTGTGATATAGTAGAAATCATGAAGAAAATCCTCGTCGTCAACACCCTCAAGCCCTTCTTCGAAGGGAAAAAGGATTTTCTTCTACGGTCGGATTTATCCTTCTACTATGCCTCGATGTCTGAAGAGGTCCTGAAAATCCACCGGGCAGAGAGCGTTGACCTCATCATCATCGATCTCACCATGCCCGGCATGGGCGGCGACGGACTCAGTTCGTTTATCCGCTGGATCGATTCCCTGAAAAAGGTTTCCATCATCATCGTCTGCGACAACAACCCGGCATCCATTGAGCGGTGCTTAAATTCCGGGGCGAATGCGCATGTGACCAAGCCCATTGATCCGAACGAACTCTTCACTTCAATAAGGAAACTTCTGGATGTACGGGACCGGAGGAATCTGAGAATTTTCATGCAGACGTCCGTCAAGGGTGCATTCAGGGACAACCTCTTCTTCTCGACGGCGCAGAACATCAGCACCTCGGGTGTTCTGCTTGAGTCGGAGAAGCTCCTCTCCAAAGGAGACCGCATTGTCTGTTCTTTTTTCCTCAGTTCGAATCAACTCACCCTGAACGGTGAAGTTATGAGGACGGAGACGATTTCACCTTCACTGTTTCATTATGGAGTTCAGTTCGTAAGCCCCGATCATTCTTCCGTAGCCTGTATCGACGAATTCGTCAGGAGCGGACGGAACTGATCAGAATGGGTAAACGGTTCTTTCACAATACTATTCAAGGGAGGAAAAGATGGAGAAGAGAGAACGTAACGTTGAAGGTGTTACCCGCCGCATAAAGCATATGTTCAGCATCCCGGAGCCGAAATCCTATGCCGACATCCGGGAGCCGCTCATGATCGCTCACCCCCGCATGGAGGAGAAGAATACCATCCTCAAGGGGAGCAAGGTCGTCGGTGATCTCGTTGTGTCCCAGGACCTGGAAATATCCGGAGATGTCGAGGGCAATATCACCGCAGAACAGAGAAGTAATATCGTCATCAGGGGCAACTGCAAAGGGAGCGTCAGGACAAAAGAGGGAAATATCGAGATTGAAGGCGAAATCAGCGGAGGAGACATTACGGCAGGGGGGTCGGTGAAGATCACCGGGAGATTCAACGGCAGAAAAATCGAGGCGAAAGAAAAGATTTCCATCAACGGAGGGTTCACCGGTACGCTCCAGGGCAATGAGATCGAACTGGGCCCCAATTCTCAGGGGAAAGGCGATCTTTTTTACCGGGAATACATCTCGATCCATAGAGGTGCGGATGTCGAAGTCAGGGTCCATAAAATGCCTCAGCCCGAAAAGGAAAAAGTCCATATACCGGAACAGAATATCATAGACATGGAGGTTACTCTTCAGAAGAAGAATGAACCAAAATAAATTTTTTTGAACTTATGATGGTGAGGGGCGTCATCTCTGATGACGCCCCTCACTCGATACGGGAATGACAGGATTTGTGAAACAGCATTTTCAGAGGGAGGTTAAACGTGACACCCGGTGAACCGGCTTTTTTGCAGAACGAGACCCTGAAGACGATCAGGCTCCGCCGCAGCATCCGGTCCTTCACCAAGCAGGAAGTGCCGGGGGATCAAATACGGGTGCTTCTCCAGGCAGCCAACGAAGCACCCTCTGCCCACAACCAGCAGGCATGGCGGTTCATAGTTCTGCAAGGGAATAAGAAACAGGAACTGGCCCAGCTCGTCACCACCAAAGCGGCTGAATTCCCCAAGCCCTCTTCAGCGCTCCTTCGTATGGGTGCGAAAAGCATCCTGTCGGCTCCCGCTGTTATTGCGATTGCCAATACCGGAGATCTCATCAGGCATGGGACCGAACTCTTTAAAGTCGAAAAAGACATGGCGCATGCCTTCTTCCGTACCATGGAGATCCAGAGTTCAGCGGCAGCCGTGCAGAACATGCTCCTCGCCGCGACCTCCCTCGGCCTCGGAGCGGTCTGGCTCGGCGTCCTCTACCTCATCAAGGACGATGTGCTGAAATTCCTCGGAGAACCGGAGGGAGAGTTCATGGCCGTGGTTCCCATCGGCCATCCGGCCCGACCAAGCGCCGGCCCGCAGAAAGAACCATTGGAAATGAAGGTAAGATACTTTGAATAGAGTAAAAACCTCACTTCAGATCCTTCCTTAACTTTTCGATGACCTGCGCGAACATCATTTCATATCGCTTATCATGCTCCCCAAGGAATTCTCCCAATCTTTGCTGTACTGCCTCGTCTACGGATATCGCTACCGGAACCGCTCTTCCGTCAGGCGTCCTCATCTGCTTAACCCTGAGCTGTGGGTTTGCTTCGACCGCATGTCTCAATTGATCAATAGCCTGCTGCTTCTTTTCCTGATACTCTTTCCGCAGCATTTCAATGGATTTCAAGCTGCTTTCGATCTCTGATATGTTCTTTGTTTCCTTGAGGGTCTCAATCGCCAGAATGCCATCTTTCCGCTGGCGTATCTCCTCAGGAGCACTTCCCATCCGTAACGAATCAAGCATATTGTGCTGGGCTTCCCTGAGAAGAGAAGGGTTGATACCCTTTAACTTTTCCCATAGTTTGTCTCTGTTGAGCTCGTTCTTATAAAACAATGCAAGGACGGACTTTATCTTTTCCTGATCCTTGAATGTCTCCTTTTCCCCCGGTGAAAGCCCCTCAATCGCCTGTATCTTCTCCATGGCTTTCTCAAAGGCGCTTTTGACTGTCCCCATGATACTTTGCTCCTTTCAAAACATAAAATGGTCTGCCAATCTTTTCTGTAATTATATTTCAGTTGACCGAGAAAATGCTTTGCGGCATATATGCCGTAGTGATATCGCTGTCAGCAGACAGCATCAGGATTCATGTTAGGTATTCACCGGATCTGGTATACTTTATACTTGCAAATCTTCAATAGCGGGAGATGCTGAGTCCCGCATGAAGGAATTTAGCCTGTCATGAGCAGTGAACCGAACAAGGTCATCTACTCCATGATTGGAGTAGGCAAGTACTATGATAAGAAAGCTGTCCTGAAGGACATCTATCTCTCCTATTTCTATGGCGCGAAGATCGGCGTTATCGGTCTCAACGGATCGGGCAAAAGCTCACTGCTCCGCATCCTTGCGGGAGTGGACAAAGAGTTCACCGGCGAGACGGTTCTCTCCCCCGGCTATACCGTGGGCTTTCTCGAGCAAGAGCCGGCCCTGGATGACGGCAAGACGGTACGGGAGATCGTGGAAGAAGGGGTGAAGGAGATTGTCGAGGCCCTGAATGAGTATGACCGTATCAACGAAAAGTTCAGCGAACCTCTGTCCGACGACGAAATGAGCAGGCTCATCGAGCGTCAGGGAAAGGTGCAGGAGAACCTCGATTCGATGAATGCCTGGGACCTCGATTCACGCCTCGAAATGGCCATGGATGCCCTGCGCTGTCCACCTGCGGATACCCCGGTCAAGGTCCTCTCCGGAGGAGAGCGGCGCCGGGTTGCCCTCTGCAGGCTCCTCCTCAGGAAACCTGACATCCTGCTCCTTGACGAGCCCACGAACCATCTCGACGCGGAGACCGTGGCCTGGCTTGAGCACCACCTCCAGAGCTATCCCGGCACCATCATCGCCGTGACCCATGACCGCTATTTTCTCGATAATGTGGCCGGATGGATCCTGGAACTCGACCGGGGACAGGGAATACCCTGGAAAGGGAATTACTCCTCCTGGCTCGAGCAGAAGAGACTCCGCCTCCAGCAGGAAGAAAAAGCCGAGAGCGAGCGGCAAAAGACCCTGCAGCGCGAACTCGAATGGATACGGATGTCTCCCAAGGGACGCCACGCAAAGGCAAAGGCGCGCATCACTTCCTATGAGGCGCTCCTCGGCCAAGAGGGGGAGAAACGATCAAAGGACCTCGAAATCTACATACCCCCCGGGCCCCGTCTGGGCACTGTTGTGATCGATGCCGACAAGGTGAGCAAAGCTTACGGCGACAACATTCTCATGGAGGGGATGACCTTCTCTGTTCCACAGGGCGGAATTGTGGGTGTCATCGGACCGAACGGGGCAGGAAAGACCACCCTTTTCCGGATGATCACCGGCCAGGAGAAGCCTGATTCAGGAACATTCAGGATAGGAGAGACGGTTAAGCTCGGGTATGTGGACCAGAGCCGTGAGGCACTCGATCCGGACAAGACCATCTGGGAAGTCATCGCCGAAGGGGAGGATGTCGTTCAATTGGGCAAGAGGCAGGTCAACTCACGCGCCTATGTGGGGAGATTCAACTTCTCGGGACCGGACCAGCAGAAAAAAGTCTCGAGGATCTCGGGCGGGGAGCGGAACCGCGTCCACCTGGCTCGCATGCTCAAGGAAGGTGCTAACGTCCTTCTCCTCGATGAACCTACCAACGATCTCGACGTCAACACCATGCGTGCCCTGGAAGAGGCGCTGGAGAATTTCGCGGGCTGTGCCGTGGTCATCAGCCACGACCGCTGGTTTCTCGACCGCATTTCGACCCACATCCTCGCCTTCGAGGGAGACAGCCGGGTGGTCTGGTTCGATGGGAACTACTCGGAATACGAGGCAGACCGGAAGTCCCGTCTCGGCGCTGCCGCTGACCAGCCCCACCGGATCAAATACCGTCACTTATCGAGGGGATAAGGAGGACTATCGTGTCTTTACCGGCAGACATTGCTTGTGTTATCCTTCTTGATATTTCTTTGTTTCCAGTGAGATCATGGCAGCCTTTACCGGTGATTTAGAAAATCTCCACATCGTTGATGTGATCCAGTTGCTCCATGCAACCCGGAAGTCTGGCACGTTTTCGGTCAGAGGAACCAAGGGCGAAAGTAAAATCATTTTCAGCAATGGATATATCGTCGCCGCAAGTCATCTCGATAATCGGATTCGGATCGGGACGGTCATGGTAAAGATGAACGCTATCACGAGTGAAGATCTCGAACAGGCCCTTGAAATCCAAAGAAACGCGGGCACGAACCGCAAACCTTTGATTGTCATGCTTATGGCACTTGGCAAATTAGGACAAGAGGAAGCATTCAGGTGCCTGAAGAAGCTAATTGAGATGACAATCGTTGAACTGATCGGATGGACGAGAGGAGCCTTCACCTTTGACACCGATGCAATTTCCGTTTCTCCCGGATGCAATTATATCCCGGGCGAGATGGACCAGGCGCTCAGCCTCGATGCCCAGATGGTATTGATGGATGCTCTCCGAATTTTCGACGAACGGGAACGCGACCGCGCGTCAGGAAAGGATATTGAATCCTATGAAGAATTTTTTTCTGAAGCGCTTCCGCAAGAGGCATCTCCGGAAAGCATAAGAAAAATGCCTGCCCTCACTGCTAAAGACTTGGGTTTGGACAATCTTGATGCCCTGGAAAAAAAAGTACAGAAGCCTTTTTCGGTTGAAGAACTGTTCAATCCGCTCGAAATGCGCCGACAGCGGATAAGGGAGATATTGCCCGATTTTTCGGGCAGGGAGCAGGAAGCCTTTGTCTCTTTTCTGGAGAAATCGGTTGCTCGGGCACATACCGATAAAGGGTCGCGGCAGCAGCAACAGTCGGCGGCTCTTATCCTGTTCAGCCGGGATAACCTCATCAAACATTCGGTTGTGACAATATATAACGGTGAAGGTGTCCCGGTATTCGCCACAGGCGAAGAAAGAGAGCTTGATCACATCATAGCCGAATGCCTTTCAAGAAAGATCGTACCGATCCTCGTGTATGACAGCCCTGAAACATCAGGAGGGGGGTTTTCAGTGAGCGCTATCATCAAACTGCGGCAACATGTGAAAGACAAGTATCCGCAGGTCTCTGAAATTCAGCTCGCCTCTCCGTTTGACCACGCCTTCATGATACAATCATCCAAGGACGGCATCAAAACGGTCCTCCCCAAACCTCACAAAGATGGCCAGAGGGAGACATTCATTGAGGATTCAATCCAATTTCTGGAGACCCTCAGGTCCTCTATAAGAAACCTCCTCCCCGAGAAGACACAACTCAGGAAGCGATAGCGCCCACCGATCCACCCATGGATTCCTGAGGCAACAATCTGGAAAACAAGCGTTTTTCTCTTTTTTGTGGACAGGAGAGGGAGGGGGCATGTTTCACGCAATTTTAAGTTGTTCAAGAATCATGGATTTCCAGCCGATTAAATAATAAAAAACGCCATCGAGAGAGTCGAATATGGACATCGAAACATATACGAGAATTCTGGAAATCGCCTTTGAAAAAAGAGTCTCGGATATTCATTTCGAAGTGGATAATCCTCCCATGTTCAGGGCTCGCGGGTATCTGCTCCGCTCAAAGCTCGCCAATCTAACGGGAAAAGATACTGAGTTTATTGCCACTACCGTTATGGAACAGCACGGTAGAAAATTGCCGGAAAACCTGAAAGAATTCGATACCTCGTATACATTGCCGAATGTGGGCCGTTTTCGCGTTAGCCTCTTCCGCCAGCGGGGCTCCATCGGCATTGTCATGCGTGTCATCCCCCACTACATCGGCACGTTCGAGGAACTCCATCTCCCCGAAGTACTGGGAAAAATCGTCCAGGCCCCGAACGGCCTGATCCTCGTCACCGGGCCTACCGGCAACGGCAAGTCCACGACACTCGCATCGATGGTCCGCTTCATTAACGAGAATTTCAACCACAACGTCATTACGATTGAAGACCCTATAGAATTTCTCTTCACATCACAGAAGAGCTGCATCATCCAGCGCGAACTGGGCATCGATACAGAGAGTTTCGGCAGTGCCATAAAAGCCGCCATGCGTATGGACCCCGATGTCATCATGGTAGGAGAAATGCGCGATCTCGAAACGATTCATGCCTGCATCAGGGCAGCCGAAACAGGGCATCTGGTGCTGTCGACCCTCCATACGAATAACGCAGCTTCCACTATCAACCGGATCGTCGGCCATTTCCCCCCGGAGTCCCAGGAGATTGTTCGCCATCGCTTGGCAGAAATTCTTGTGGCAACAATTTCTATTCGACTGGTGCGGGATACGAGCGGAGAGAACCTCATACCGGTCCTGGAGGTAATGTATACCACCTCCACGATCAAGGCCTGCATTCAGGAAGGCAAACTCGATGAGATTGAAGAACATATCGCGAAAGGCCGTGACGAATATCATATGCAGAGCCTTGACCAGCATCTGATCCAGCTCTGCAAACAGGGCACAATCACGCTCGATGAAGCAAAACGGGTCTCCCGCTCCTCTGATCTGGAACGCAAGCTCATGTACTATTAACCGGATGAAAAGCGCTGCATGAGCCTGCCTATCTTTTTTCCACTTCTTTTTCCTTGACAGGGTCTCCCGGGAGCTGGTAAGCTTGGTTACACGAACAAACTGTAGTCGGATGAAAACTACGTCCCTGTAAGCCCCTCATTACAACCGCGTTTTTTCCCCGAACAGAGAAAGAAGGAGTCTTATGGAATTTCACGCATTTAATCTTCACCCTCACATCGATGCCGGCGTCAAGGCACTCGGCTTTCTCACACCAACCCCTATCCAGCGCCGGGCCATCCCTCCGGTACTCCAGGGACAGGACGTTATGGGCCTTGCCCAGACAGGGACCGGAAAAACAGCGGCCTTTGTACTGCCCATCCTGGAACGCCTGATGAAAGGTCCTCGCCGCAGGGTCCGTTCCCTCATCATCGCCCCGACTCGTGAACTGGCAGAACAGATCCATACCGCGATTGGCGATCTGGGACGCCGGACCGGGCTGCGCAGCGTCACGATTTACGGCGGCGTTGCCATGAACCCCCAGATACAGAAACTGCGTTCCGGCGTCGAGATTGTCGTTGCCTGTCCCGGCCGGCTGCTCGATCATATCAATCGTGGCACGATCAGCCTCTCGAATGTCGAAGTACTGGTGCTCGACGAAGCTGATAGGATGTTCGACATGGGATTCCTCCCTGATATCCGGAAGATCGTCAGGCATGTGCCCGCACGGCGCCAGACGCTGATGTTTTCGGCTACCATGCCCGATGATATCCGCTTACTGGCCCATGACATCCTGCATGCCCCGGTCACGGTGCAGGTTGATCTCTCCGCACCTGCAAGCACAGTCAGCCACGCGATCTATCCCGTCGATCAGCACCTCAAGACCGCACTCCTCCTCGAACTGCTTCGCCATACCGATACCGAATCGGTCCTGGTGTTTACTCGCACGAAGCACCGCGCCAAGGCTGTGGGTGGGAAGCTGGAGCAGGCAGGCTATAAG
>JBLNHB010000353.1:0-5859 GCA_050268805.1 bacterium
TCCCCTGACCTGCCCTTGCCCTCAGTGATCCGTATCAGGATCTCGAGCAGCCTTTTCGTCCCTATCCTGCAGGGGATGCATTTGCCGCATGATTCGGCCTGGGTAAACTGGAGGAAATACTTTGAGATGTTGACCATGCAGTTGGAATCGTCCATGACGACCATGCCGCCTGAACCCACAATGGAACCGACCCTCGCGAGGGATTCATAGTCAACAGGGATGTCTACCATATTCGCGGGAATGCATCCTCCCGACGGTCCCCCGGTCTGAACAGCCTTCAGGTTTCTCCCCCCTTCGATACCGCCGCCGATATCGTAGATAATCTCTCTCAGACTGATACCCATCGGCACCTCGATCAGTCCGGTATTCTTTATCTTTCCGGTCAGGGCAAATACCTTTGTTCCTTTGCTCTTCTCGGTGCCGAGAGAAGAGAACCAGTCAGATCCTTTTCTGATGATGGAGGGAATATTGGCAAGGGTTTCCACATTATTTATGACGGTCGGTTTTCCCCAGAGCCCTTTTTGAGCGGGGAACGGCGGCTTTGCCCTCGGCATGCCCCTCTTCCCCTCGATCGAGGCGATGAGTGCCGTCTCCTCACCGCAGACAAAAGCGCCTGCACCGAGCTTTACCTTTACATCGAAACTAAATCCTGATCCTTGTATATTGTCTCCGAGGAACCCTCTCTCACGGGCATCTTTGAGTGCGAGCCGGAGCCGGTCAACGGCGAGCGGGTATTCAGCCCTGATGTAGACATAGCCCCCGTTAGCACCGATCGCGTATGCGGCAATCACCATACCTTCGATCACGCAATGGGGATTCCCTTCGATGACAGAACGGTCCATGAAAGCGCCCGGATCTCCCTCATCGGCGTTGCAGATAAGGTATTTGATATCACTCGGATTCTTTCGGGCAAATTCCCATTTGAGGCCGGCGGGAAAACCGGCCCCTCCCCGTCCCCTCAGTCCCGATGCCTTCATCACATCGATGACCTGCCCGGGGGACATGGAGGTGAGCACTTTCTTCATGGCCTCATAGCCGTGCCTGCCGATATATGCATCGATACTCTCGGGATCGATTTCGCCGCAGTCCGCAAGAACCACCTTCATCTGCTTTTCATGGAAGGTATGGTAATCGTCCTTAACTACCCAGTCCTGGACAATATTCCCCTGTGTCAGATGCTCCTCGACGATCTTCTTGACCATATCGGGCTTGATGTATTCATAGGTTGTCTTCTTCCCGTCAACGAAAACATCAACGAGAACGTCACGGGCGCAGAATCCACGGCATCCGACTTTGTGAACGGAACAGTGCTGCTCGACCGATGCCGCTATCCCGGCATTCCTGAGCTCATCTTCAAAAACAGACAGAACAGCTTTTCCGCCGGCGGCAATGCCTCCGGTGCCCATACAGACCTTTATCTCGATGTTCCGGTCGGACATCAGGCTTCGGGTTCCTTCAGTTTGTTGATCTCCTTCACCACACCATCAGGGGTCATCTTGCCGTGAACTTCTTTGTTGATGATGACAACGGGGGCGATGCTGCAGGCGCCGACGCAGTTCACCCTTTCAAGGGTGAATGTCATGTCCTTTGTGGTATCCTCGCCCGCAGGAATTTCGAGCTCACGGAAGAGCCTGCTGATGATCCGCTCAGAACCTTTCACATGGCAGGCTGTTCCGCAGCAGGCGGTTACGATGTTCTTACCGCGAGGTTTGAGGTAGAATTGGGCATAGAATGTTGCGACACCGAAGAACTTGCTGAGCGGGATATCGAGGCGTTCCGATGCATACGAAACCGCCTCTTGCGGTAGATAGCCGAACTCTTCCTGGATATCCTGGAGAAGGGATATGATGCTTCCCTCCTCTTTCCTGTACCGTACTATTACTTCGTTGACCTTGTCCTGCACTGTTTCCCTATCTTTCTGATTTTCAACGAGATGGGACTACTCTTTGATAGAGAGGCTCTTCATCATCCACCAGACGTTTTACCTTACCACAGAGAGAAAAAAGCGGTCAATGAACGCCTCGTGGATTACTTTTCCCTAGGGCTGGCGCGCTTAACCGAGAGGTGGCTGGTCTATAATGTCAGCGTAATGATACCTGCAGTCAGAAAATAATCACGCTTCACATCTTCTCGGGAGCAGATATGCCGAGCACAGAAAGACCTTCGTTGATGATGATCATTATGGCCCTGCAGAGTGAAAGACGGGCTGCGCTGAGCTCCCGGTCCTCTCCCACGACCCTGTGGCGGTTATAGTAGGGATGGAAGATGCCGGCCAGTTCCTGAAGATAATAGGTGATCCGGTGCGGCTCCCGGGCATGGACCGCTCCTTCGAAGACCATGGGATAATAAAGGATTTTCTTGATCAGCCGCACCTCCTCCTCTTCGGTCAGTCTGTCGAGGTAAGACGGGGAAGCATCATCAGGATCAAACCCTTCCTCTCTCGCCTTCTTGAAAATGCTGTTGATTCTCGCATAGGCATACTGGACATAGAAGACAGGGTTCTCCGCGGACTGCTGCTTTGCCACTTCGAGGTCGAATTCGAGGTGACTGTCCGGCCTTCTCGTAAGAAAGATGAAGCGGGTGGTATCGGTCCCGATCTCGTCCATGATTTCCCTGAGGGTGATGAACTCTCCTGCTCGCTTTGACATCTGGACAGGCTTTCCTCCTCTCAGGAGACTAACCATCTGGACCAGGAGGACCTTGAGATGCGCAGGATCATAGCCAAAGGCATTGATGACTGACTTGATGCGCGGTATATAGCCGTGATGATCCGCTCCCCAGATGTTGATGAGTTCATAAAAGCCTTTTCTGATTTTAAGGTAATGGTAGGCAATGTCACTTGCAAAATAGGTATATTGACCGTCGTTTTTGACAATTACGCGATCTTTATCGTCTCCGAACCGGGAAGACCGGAACCATACCGCTCCTTCCTGCTCATAAATAAAACCTTTCTCCCGGAGTGCATCGATCATCTTTGTCACATCGCCCCTTGAGAAGAGTTCCCGCTCGCTCTGGAAAGTCTCGAACTCGACGCCGAAATCCCTGAGGTCATTCCTGATCTCATCGAGCATCAGCTGATAGGAGAAGCCTATGAGATGTGCGGATGCGTCAGAGAAGGCAGATGAGGCATAACGCTTCCCTTCCTTATCATAGATGCTCTTTGCTATATCGTTAACATAATCTCCCTTATAACCATCCTCGGGAAAGGGATAGGCTGCTCCGCAGAGCTCCCGGTACCGGGCAAAAACGGATTCACCCAGGAGCCTTACCTGCCTTCCCGCGTCATTAACGTAGAATTCCCGCTCAATATCAAACCCGGCGGTCCTCAGAAGATTTGCGAGAGCCGAGCCCACAGCAGCTCCCCTGCCGTGGCCGAGATGGAGGGGCCCTGTGGGGTTCGCGCTCACGAACTCGATCTGGATCCTTTTTCCAGAACCGATATTTTTCTTCGTATAGGTTTCAGGATTCATAAGGAAACTGTTCAACTCTGCGTAGAGATAGTTCCTGGAGAGATAGAAATTGATGAACCCGGGCCCGGCGACATCGATCTTTTCGAACATCTCATGAGACCCTATCTTTTTTACAATGTCCGCAGCGATACTTCTTGGGGAGTTACGGAGTTCTTTGGCGAGCGCCATGGCCACCGGCGAAGAGATGTCGCCATGAGATTCATCCTTCGGGACTTCAACCTCAACAAAGGAGACATCAACCCCCATGCTCCTGAGTGTTTCTTTTAAGAGGTCTTCAACATTCATGGCATTCTCTTTTGAATTATTTGGAATGTAAAGAATATCATAGAGATAATGAAAATATCTAACCTCATTGATTTTAATTAAAGTTATTATTTAAATAATATATGTTATTATACTGATATTAATAGATATTAAATTCCATGGCTGCCATTCTTCACATCGATATGGATGCTTTCTTCGCCGCTGTCGAGGAGAAACGCCGGCCTGAGCTGAAAGGAAAGCCGGTAGTTATCGGCGGCAGCGGCGATCCGACAAAGAGAGGAGTCGTTTCAACAGCCAACTACGAGGCACGGAAATATGGCATCCATTCGGCAATGCCGCTGAGAACCGCCCATCGGCTCTGTCCTCACGCTGTGTTCCTTCCGGTAGACTTCGATGAGTACGCAAGGGTTTCACGACAGATCAAAGAGATATTCAGGCACTTCTCGCTGGTCATGGAGGATGTGGGAATCGATGAGGCATATCTCGACGTATCCGATATCAAGAAATCACCCGAGGAGATTGCGAGCGAGATCAAGAAAAAAATATTCGACGATACCGGTCTCACCTGCTCAATTGGAATAGCGGCCAACAAGCTTCTTGCGAAGATAGCTTCAGATATGCAGAAGCCTGATGGTCTTACTATCCTGGCTGAAGAAGATGTAAAGACCCGTGTCTGGCCACTGCCGGCGAGGAAGCTCCACGGCGTAGGCCCGAAAACCGAGGTCGTTCTCAAGGCAATGGGAATTATGACCATAGGCGACCTTGCTTCAATCCCCCTGGAAAAGCTTCTTGAACGGTTTGGTAAATCCTACGGCAGCTACCTTTTCGAGGCGTCAAGAGGCATTGACCAAAGCCCGCTCGTCACACACTGGGAGCCGAAGTCTGCGAGCAGGGAAACGACATTTCAATATGATACCAATGACTGGCAGACCATAGCCCGAACGCTCGCGGAGGTTACAAAGGATGTGGTGCAGGGCATGCGGGAATCAGGATATCGGGGAAGGACAATAACGCTCAAAATAAAGTACCATGACTTCCAGGTTGTCTCCCGGGCTAAGAGTATCCCGGAGCCGACAGATTCAGAGGAAATCATCCGCAAGACCGCCTTTGAATGTCTGAAACGGGTTGAACTCAAGAAAAAGGTACGGCTCATCGGTATTCGCATCGGCGGACTGGAGAGAAAATCAGAAGATCTCAAGAGTGAATAAGGGAAAGCCCTCTGTTCACGGGCTTTCCCCTTGTGCAAAACAGCTACTTCGTGCTGTTGTCGATCTGCTGGATCAGTTCATCAGCCTGCATCGCACCGCTCATCAGCTTTCCGGTGGGAAGCACTAAGGTCGGAGTCCCGTTTATCCCAAGAGCCTGGCCGATCTTGAGGTTTTCCTCAATTGCCTTTGTATCGCAGGAAGGCTTGGCAATCTCTTTCTTGTCATACGCGTCCTCAAGCATTTTGACCGCTTTATCATTCGATTTCTCGCAGGCAATCGCTTTAGACTTCTCTGCCGCCTGCGGATGCATGGGAAGCGGGAACAACTTGATATAGAAGGCTATGTCCTTCCGTGTCTCCGTGGCCTTCTTCAACTCGGGATGGAGCTTGACACAGTACGGACAGTCGGGATCGGTAAAGACAAAGACCTTGATTTTCGCCTTGGGATCGCCGAGGATGAGAGAGTCCTTGAGCGGTATCTGGGATACGTCGACCTTGTTGAATTCTTCGAATCTCTCTTTCGTTATGTTCTTCTTCGTCTCTATGTTGAGGATCGAGCCGATGAAAACATTCTTCTTCGTCGCATCGATGTAGACGATCGTCTTCCTCCCTCCGGCATTCGCAACGACCTCCCAGAGATCGGCAACAGAAGCGGGTGCTATAGAGATGACCTCGACATCAGGAGCAAGCTGGCTCAAAATCTGTTTCGCCTCATCCTTCGTGAGGTCTTTCGACGCCTCGCTGTACGCCAGAAACCGAAACCCTGCCACGGCAATTATCACGAATAAAAGAGAGAGAATTGTTTTCTTCCATACATTTCGAACGACCATTTCATCCTCCTGAATTTTTAGTCATTTACTATATCATGACAAACATGCAAAAAAATACTAACGCTTATACGTCGTTCTTCCGGGCGGG
>JBLNHB010000354.1:0-6068 GCA_050268805.1 bacterium
TTGGACCCTTTCACAGTATCGCGTTGAACAGATATCCCACGCCGATGATCGTTACGGTCATGATGCCCACGAACACAGCAAGGAGCCCGATCTTGAGCACCTTCCGGAGAATGATCATCTCCGGGAGGGACAGGGCCGTCACGGCCATCATGAAGGCCAGCACCGTGCCCATGCTCATCCCCTTTTCCATGAGCGCGTAAACGATTGGTATGACTCCTGCCGCGTTGGAATAGAGAGGTACTCCTATTGCCACGGCGATTGGAACCGCAAAAGGATTCCCGGTACCTGCATACCTCGTTAAAAAGTCCTCAGGCACATACCCGTGGATGAATCCGCCGATGGCGATGGCTATGATGATGAAGAGCCATACCTTCTTCAAAATATCAACGGTGTTCCAGCGGGCATACCGGACCCTCTCCCTGAATGCCTTCTGAACTGTTTCCTGTGCCTGCCCTGTCTGAATCTTATAGACGTACTCCTCCACCCATTTTTCGAGCCTGAGTCTGCCAAGGACAAAGCCGCCCGTTATGGCAACGAACAATCCCGCAGAAATGTAAATCGCCGCAACCTTCCAGCCGAAGAGACCCCAGAGGAGCACGACAGCCACCTCATTGATCATGGGAGAGGAGATCAGAAAGGAGAGGGTCACACCGAGCGGCACCCCGGCTTCGATAAATCCGATAAAGAGCGGGACCGCAGAGCACGAGCAGAAAGGAGTGACAATACCGAGAAAAGCGGCGAGGATATTACCTATAAATTCTTTTTTATGAGACAATATCTTTTTGGCTCGTTCAGGAGGGAAGAAAGACCGGACCACCGATACAGCAAAGATAATTATGGAAAGGAGGAGGAATATCTTTACCGCGTCATAGATAAAGAATTCGACGGCACCGGCAACCCTGGTACCCTGTTGCAATCCCAGGATGGTGTATGAGATATATCCGGCGAATTCTCTGAGCACGACTGATCCTTATATATAAACTATTTTTTATATATTAAGGAATGTGCGAAGAGATTGTCAACATGAAGTTGAACCGGGCAGATAGGTGACGGGAGAAAAATGATTTATCTATACCGGGAAACGCCCACCCTCTCACAAGAATGGAAAATGGAACATTGTGTGCACAACGGAGAGATCGGTTTGCAGATGTTCTGGCCGAAGGCGACAAGGAGACCGTTGATCTCTTTCCAGTACCTCCTGGGGAGTTTCTCACGCAGGGCGAACTCGGTTTGCTCAGGAGTCTTGGTCTTGATGTATCCCAATCTGTTGGTAATCCTATGGACATGGGTATCGACGCAGATGCCGGGTTTGTTCCAGCCGAGGGTGACAACAAGGTTTGCGGTCTTCCTCCCCACGCCTCTGAGTTTCAGAAGCTCAGCGATCGTGTCAGGGACCTTCCCTTCATAATCTTCAATCAGAGTTTTACTCAGTTCCTTTATCCTCTGAGCCTTCACCCTGTAGAAGCCAACAGGATAGATCGCCTTTTGAATGGCATTCACCTTGAGAGAGGCTATCCCATCGGGTGTCGAGGCGAGCCTGTATAATCTCTGCGAGGCTCCAGAAGTGGTCTTGTCCTGGGTCCTCAGGCTGAGAATGCATGAGACCAGGACTTTGAAAGGGTCTCTTTGCTGGGTGCTCATCTCATCAAGGAAGGGAAGCTTGAGTGACTTCACCTGCTTTATCAGCAGTCCCATTACGCAGTGAATTTCCTTGGTATGCATAGAGGTATTGTTTTTAAAGTGCGGCTATCATTATATAATAAAATCCATGATTCCTATCTTTCCCCAAACAGGTGACGGACTATTCATATCCTGATCGACGGATACAACCTTATCGGGACCAGATACAAGGACCTGAGGGCTGAGCGCGATAAGCTGATCAGTGCGCTCATCCAGTATCATAAGACCACGGGGCACATCATTACCGTAGTTTTTGATGGGTGGGGCGGAACGGGGGGAAAGGAAAAAAGAGAGTCTACCGGCGGTATTGCTGTCATCTATTCGAGAATCGGGGAGAACGCGGATAGCGTCATCAAGCGCTTGATGGCGGACCACTCGAAGAAATGGATTGTCGTCAGCTCCGACCGGGAGATTGCGTCCTCTGCCTGGGCTACCTTGTCAGTCCCCATCCCTTCAGAGACATTTTACCGGCGTGTCATGAAGGCGCAGGAGGGGTGGAAGACCGGAATGGGGGGAGAGGGCGTAAATGATGAGGGGGAAAAGAATCTCGATTCTCCGGTGAAGGGGAATCCCCGGATGCTTTCAAAGAAACAGAAAGAAATACAGAGGGTGATGAAGAAACTGTAACAACGAGGTCCCTCCTGAAAGGGTCATTGTTCCATTGCGGGAGAGGTCGTGTATGGCAGGAAATAGAAAAGGCAGGATCCTCATTATCGAGGATGAAACAAAAATCTCGAGCATCGTGAAGTCCTACCTTGAAAGGGAAGGATTCGGGGTGACTGTCGCCTCAACCGGGAGGGAGGGCCTGGTGGCGCTGAAGAACCAGCCAGATCTTCTCATCCTCGATCTCATGCTTCCCGATATGGACGGCGCGGACATCTGTGAGACGGTCCGGAAGGATTCAGACATGCCTATCATAATGCTGACGGCGAAGTCGGGGGAAGAAGAGCGTATTCAGGGGCTGGGCATCGGCGCCGATGACTATGTGGTGAAGCCCTTCAGCCCCCGGGAGCTGGTCGCCCGGGTGCAGGCTTTGCTGCGCAGGACGACGAAAAGAAAGAATATCATCAGTTTCAACAAGGGCAGGTTGCAGATCAACACAGACACAGCCGAGGTTTCAAAGGACGGAAGCATCATTGAGTTGACGAACACCGAATACCGGATACTCCTGTACCTGGCACGGCGACCGGGAAATGTCCTCAGCAGGGAGCAGCTCATGAATATCGTGCAGGGGTATGATTTCGAGGGATACGACCGTATCATTGATGCCCATATCAAAAACCTTCGGCACAAGGTCGATCCTGATGTGAGAAATCCGCTGTTCATCAGAACCGTCTATGGAGTGGGCTACAAGTTCATAGGTACATCCGATGAAGACTAAGATCTTTTTTGCTTTTCTTGTCGTTATCTTCATTGCTCTCATATCGAATGTTATCTTTCATTTCCTTATGAAGAGAGACTTCGAGAAATATGTGAAGAGCACTCATGATGACCAGCTCTACTGGGTCATGGCAGCGATAGAAGGGAGCTATGAAAAGGGCAGATGGGACGTTCCGGAGCTCTCCGATGCCCTCCACTGGGGAATGATGCTCGGTTTTGATATCCAGGTTGCTGACCGTGCCGGGAAACCGGTGATGCAATCGTCCGACGTCATACGGCGGCTCAGCCACGGCATGCACGAGAGAATGCAATCCCTGATTGACCTGTCGTCACGTCAGGGCGTCTTTGAAGAATACCCGCTCTATACTGCAGGCCAGGAGATCGGCCTCCTGAGAGTGCGGGAGATCCAGCGGAGAGGAAATGTCTCGGAGAAAGAAAACATCTTCAAGCGCCGCGGCAGAGAGTTCATGGTTATCTCCTTTCTCATAGCGGGCGGGGGTGCGGTCCTCCTCGCCTTTCTCTTCATTACGTATCTTACCAGACCTCTGCTGAGCGTAAAGAAGGCAACCGAAGAGATCGCCCATGGGAACTTTGGCATAATGATACCCGTGGCATCCCGCGACGAAATCGGGCAGCTCGCCAGGGCGTTCAATTTCATGTCCGAAGCGTTGAAGCGGGAGGATGCCATACGAAAGCACCTCACCTCAAACATCGCCCATGAGCTGAGGACCCCTCTTGCCATCATCAAGGCAAATCTCGAAGGTGTTGCAGACGGGGTCATCGAGTGTTCACGGGAGCAGGTTGCGCACCTGAAAGAGGAGGTGGACCGGCTCACACAGTTAGTGGAAGGAATTGAGGATATTACGAGAGCCGAGGCAAGTTTTCTAAAGCCTGGCACTCCCGAAGAAATAGACTTGAACAGTTTTCTCGAGAAACAGATTGTCAGCCTCAAGCCGATAGCGGAAGACAGAGAGATAGAAATCATCATAGAGAACAGGGGCCAGGGCAGGGTGAGGACTGACCCTCAGAAGCTCCAAACAATTGTAAAAAACCTTCTCTCCAACGCCCTTAAATTCACCCGAAGCGGGACGGTCTCGCTCGAATACGGCGTGGATACGGAACGATTTTACATCACCATAGCCGATACCGGAAGGGGGATGCAGCGGGAAGAGACGGAGCACATCTTCGATCGCTTCTATAAGGCAGACGACTCGGCGGGAACCGGCGTCGGCCTTGCCATCGTGAAAGAGCTCGTGGAGATCCTGGGCGGCGAAATTCAGGTACGGTCTGAACCGGGGAAGGGGAGCCGATTCAAGATCACTCTTCCCATGCACCGGAGCACGGAATGAATATCCCATATAAGAAAGTCGAAGGCGGGATCATCATCGAAATCAGAGTTGCGCCCCGGTCTTCAAGAGCCGGGATTGTTTCCGTTTCAGAGAAAAGCGTGAAGGTGAAACTGACATCCGCGCCGGTTGACAATGCAGCGAACCGACAGCTTGTCGAGCTGCTTGCGGAAGAATTCAGGGTCAAGAAGAGCTCCATAAAAATCGTCAGGGGAGAGAAATCAAAAAACAAGCTCATCAAAATTGAGGGCATCGATTCGGTATGAATTCACACTCTCTTCACGATTTTTCAGTAGAGTTAACCATGAACCTCATCCGGGCCATAGGTCTTTCTGCTCTCTTTACACTCTTATCGGTTGTTCCCGCTTTTTCCTTTGAAGGATATCAGAAGCCCTATGGTGAATTTTGCCCTGTCTGCAGCAGCTATGGTGTCTGCACAGAATACCTTTCCGAGAGCCAGTCAAGAGAAGCAATTTCGATGTATTACGAGAAGAAAGGAGTTTCTGTAGGGCAGATGAACTTTCGGGGGAGGTTCGTAGAGGTTGAGATTATTCGGGACGGCCAGATGCTGGACAAGGTGCTCTTCGACAGAAAGACAGGGAGGATACGGTCGATATATTAATTGAACCGGTTCGCGGCTTGTAATCATTGAAAGAAGGAAAAGAGAAGCCCCCTGATTTCAGGGGCTTCTCTTTTTTTGTAGTGAAACTTCGGCTTATATATCGAAGTAGAGGAAGAACTCGTAGGGATGAGGTCTCAGTCTCATGGGATCGACCTCTCTTGACCTCTTGTAGGAAATCCAGGTCTGGATCGCATCTTCGGTGAAGACATCGCCTTTCATAAGGTACTCGTAGTCCTCCTCGAGGTTGTTCAGTGCCTCGTCGAGGCTCCCGGGCATCGTGGGTACTGAAGCGAGCTCCTCCGGCCCCAATTCGTAGATGTCCTTGTCGAGCGGTTCGCCGGGGTGGATCTTGTTCTCGATGCCGTCAATGCCTGCCATGAGCATCGCCGAGAAAGCGAGATAGGGATTGCATGAGGGATCAGGAAATCTCACCTCACACCGCTTTGCCTTGGGGCTGGGAGAATAGGTCGGGATTCTGATGGATGCCGAGCGGTTCCGTGCTGAATAGGCAAGATTGACGGGGGCTTCGAAGCCGGGAGTCAATCTCTTGTATGAGTTCGTTGTCGGGTTTGTAAGGGCAGCGAGTGATTTTGCATGCTTCAGGATGCCGCCGATGTAGTAGAGGGCGAGATCGCTCAACCCCGCATATCCATTGCCGGCAAAAAGCGGCTTGCCGCCCTTCCAGATACTCTGGTGGCAATGCATGCCCGAACCATTGTCACCGAAGAGGGGCTTTGGCATGAACGTCACCGTCTTGCCGTTTCGCCGGGCCACGTTCTTAATGATATATTTGAAGAGCATCTGTTTATCAGCCATTCTGACCAGGGAATCAAAGCGCATGTCGATCTCTGCCTGGCCTGCTGTGGCTACCTCATGGTGCTCACGCTCTACATAAATGCCGCACTTCTGCATTTCCATAACCATTTCGGTCCTGAGGTTGACCTGGCTGTCTGTGGGCGGGACCGGGAAATAGCCTTCCTTGTGTCTCGGTTTGTACCCGAGATTCGGATTTTCCTCACGGCCTGAATTCCAAATGCCCT
>JBLNHB010000355.1:0-3111 GCA_050268805.1 bacterium
ACGAAGGACGGAAAGGAATTCCCGGTGGATATCAGCCTGAGCCCGGTGGAAACCGCCGAGGGATTGTTCGTGCTGGCCGACATCCGGGACATTACCGAACGGAAGAGGGCCGAAGGGGAAATAAAGAGAGGTTACGTCTTCCAGAGCACCATTTCCAGACTCCTCCAGACCTCCCTCGAGCCCATCCCTTTCGAGAATCAGCTCTCACTCATCCTCGACACCATCCTTTCCATTCCTTTCCTCCTTCAGCCGAAAGGCTGCATCTACCTCGCCGAGGACTCAACTCTCAAGATGAAGGTCCAGCGCGGTCTGCCCCGGGAAATGCTCTCCGCCTGTGCCGAGGTCCCCTTCGGGAGATGCCTCTGCGGGCTGGCCGCCTCCACCTGCGAGATCGTCTGCGCAAGCTGTGTCGACGATCGCCATGAGGCGCGCTACGAAGAAATGTCCCCCCATGGCAATTACTGCATCCCCATCGCCTCGGGCACAAGGGTTCTCGGGGTGATAAATCTGGTCCTGACGGAAGGTCTCACACTGAAAAAGCAGGAAGAGGAACTGCTCTCCTCGGTGGCCAACACCCTCGCCGGCATTGTCGAGCGGAATACGGCAGAGGGGGAGAAGCGGAGACTCCAGGAACAGCTCGTCCTGGCCGAAAAGCTCGCTGCCCTGGGCAGATTGGCGGCCAATGTCGCCCACGAGATACGGAACCCCCTCACCGCGATCGGCGGATACGCAAGGAGGCTGGACAGGCATCTGTCTCCGGAGACCTCGGGGAAGAATTACACGGGAATAATCATCTCCGAGGTGAGCAGACTCGAAAAGATCCTGAAGAATGTCCTCGTCTATTCGAGGGAGAGCAGCCTCGATCTCGAACGCAGCGATGTGAACGAAATAATCGAAGAATCCCTCAAAATCTTCGAGCCGGTATGCGCAGAGAGGTCCATAGAGATAAGGAAATCCCTCGCCCATATCCCGGAAATAATGACGGACAGGGAGCGGATAAAGGAGGTAATAAACAACCTCATTTCGAATGCCATCGATTCGATGCCCCGGGGCGGGATCCTCGGCATCATCACAACGGAGGAGACATTAAAGGAAAGACCCTACCTCAGCGTCAAGGTGACCGACACGGGACAGGGGATTCCCGGGGACAAGCTGAAGATGATCTTCGAGCCGTTCTTTACCACGAAGGTACTTGAACAGGGGACGGGCTTGGGCCTCGCCATATCGAAGAAGATCGTGGAGGACCACGGCGGGTTCATCGGGGTCGAAAGTACCGTGGGAAAGGGCTCCATGCTCACCTTCCACCTTCCCTACCAGAGGCCATAGGCTTTTACTAAGAGGATCATAAGTATGAGGACATTGAAATTGACAGAATCCCTCCTGCCCTCCCTTTTACAAAGGGAGGAATTCCCCTCTTTGAAAAAGTCGAAACCAAGGTCGGTACCGGCGACGATGCCCGTTTCGTCCAACGGTAACGTCGTTCGTGTTCTTGTTTTTACCGCTGCCGAAAGACATCTGACGATACGGGCTTCGTAACCGTAAGACGTGACCGCAGGAGAGGTTAGGGGAGATTTTTCCATCATGTTTCTTTACTTCTGACACTCATTAGCATGAGGAATATGGCTGAAAAACGATCGTTCCTTCTTCGCATCGCGCTCCTCATCGAAGGAGGAGCATTCCTTCTCTCCCTTTTGCTCTCCTGGCTTCTTTCCGTTCCGCTTCTTCCGCTAACCCGCAATCCGCTTGGAGATATCCTTGTAGGCACACTTTGGGCCATGATTCCCTTCGCCTTCTTCATCTTCACCCTTTCCGGCATGGCAGGGAAAATTCCGGGGCTCCGCTCGATCAGAACGCTCCTACGTCGAGAAGTGTATTCACTCTTCTCCGGCTCCAGACTTCCCGACCTCGTCATCATCTCCCTGATCGCTGGCTTCGGAGAAGAAATGCTCTTCCGGGGCGTCATCCAGGGAAAGCTCGGCATCGTGGCAGCAGCCCTCCTTTTCGGCCTCGCCCACTCCATTACTCCGGCATACGTTGTCGGGGCATTCTGCATCGGCTTGTATATCGGCTATCTTCGCGAAGCCTACGACAGCCTGCTCGTGGCGATCCAGCTCCATTTCGTCTACGATCTCTGCGCCCTGGCGTGGCTCAAATACGCCGTGAGGCCGGGGGAATCTCGGGAGCTTTCCTGATCAGGAACCGAATCAACCTCCACCTACTTCATAAAAAAGTCGGCTTCTGTTTTATCGGCTCTGTCCATGTATTGTCTCTGAAAAGCGATAAGATTTTTGGATCAGCAGATAAGGATCTACAAATCACTATTTTGGGTTTGGGCATTGCAGCGAAGAAGCCGCTGTAGCTCTCGCTCCCGCAATCCGATATAATATTTAAAAAAACGTCCAAAGCTGGCTTTTTCTGCAGATTTGATAGGTTGGAGGAGACAAATGACGAACACACAAGATGCCTTCAAAAAGACATCAAATTATATTAAGAGATCCATTACATTGAAAATACTCTCGGTCAGTTTCTTGATCCTGCTGTTGCTCATACCGGCCGCAATGATACAAAGTCTCATACGCGAAAGACAGTCTCGACGAGACTCCGTGGTAACCGAGATCAGTCAGAAATGGGGAGACCCTCAAACAATAACGGGTCCATTCGTTACCATACCATTCAAAACATATTTCAAAGACAGCAACGGCAAAACTCAATTCAATGTAAACTACCTGCATCTCCTGCCTGAAGCGTTAAACGTAACCGGCGAGATAAACCCCGAGGTCCGCTACAGAAGCCTATTTGAAGCGGTTCTCTATAACATCAAGCTTCACTTCAGCGGAAACTTCAAACTACCGCCACTCAGCGAACTGAATGTCGATCAAAAGAATATCCTCTGGGACAAGGCCTATCTGTCGCTCGGAATTGCCGATATGCGAGGGATTCAGGACAAGATCATCTTTAACTTCAACGGATCCATCTATAATGCCAATCCGGGGCTCAGAACAACCGACCTCGCTGACGCCGGAGTTGGCACGTTGATCAGACCCCCGACGCCAAAAGAGCCTAACAGTTTTTCCTTCGATCTGAACCTGAACGGCAGTCAGCAGATCAGCC
>JBLNHB010000356.1:0-3212 GCA_050268805.1 bacterium
ACAAACCAAAGGCGTTCAGCTTCGAAGGAGTAAAAGGGGCAAAGCGGGTGAAACAGTGGGGAGAGATCGAAAAGAAATTGAAGTAGTCGGGAAGGAGAGCAGAATCACCCCGCTCATCCTCCCTTGTCAAGGAGAGGAGTGAGAAGGGGTGGATGCTGAGAACAGCTTTATCTTGAATATCCTGTAGGGTTCGGTCCGGGCTTCTCCGAGGTGGATCTGTGAAGTCGTGACATAGAGATAGCCGTCCTTTCCAACAGCGAAGCTGTCGGGCCAGGCGAGCCGAATGTCCTGAACGACCATTTTGACTTTTTTGTCCGGAGTAAACCGTTTGATTGCGCTCTCCTCGAGTGCGGTGAGATAGAGATTTCCGTCCTGGCCGAACTCAATGCCGTCGGCAACACCGGCCTTTCCGAGGAATTCAACCTTGGCCTCCAGTTCCTTCGGGGAAATCCCCGGATCGCGGAGCCATTTTGTTTCGATCCGGTAGAGGCTCTTTCCCGAGAGCGCCTGGTAATAGAGGTACTCTCCGTTTCCGTCGAGGGCTATGCCGTCGGCATGGACCCGGGGGACCGTGCCGTCGGGAAGAAGCCACTCCCTTCCGTTGATGACGATCGTGACGTTCTCCGCCTTGGTCGAGGGATGGGAACCGAGGAGACGGCGGCTTGTTCCATCCTCGAGGTTCACGACGATGAGGGCGCCGGTCCCCGAATCGGTCAGATAGGCATACCAGCGTTTTGTGTCGATACGCACGTCATTGAGATAGCTGGCGCGGGGAGCGACAGACTCATCAAAGAAGATCTTTTGCACGATGCGGTTCGTGGCGAGATCCACTTTGAGGAGCTTGGGTCCGTTGCTCATGACACCGCGGAATTTGGGATTGGCGGGATCGAGGATCCAGAGGAAGTTCTCGCGGTCGATGTACACGCTCTGGACGCAGACAAAACGGTCCTCCGGCGAGAGGGAGAGGTTCCAGGTATTCCATCGTTTGTCCGGGAATGGCCTGACCGTTCCGTCGGGCATGAGTTCGGCGACCGAGAAGGGGACCGCATCGGACCACCGGGGAAAATTGACGAAGATCCTTCCCTCCCGAGAGACCGCAACGCCGGTCCATTGTTTCTCTGAGCGGGCAACCTCGACCAGGTCAGGAGCGGGAGGCAAGCTTTTGACTTCCTGTTTTCCGATGATCGTCTGTTTGCAGGAAAGGGCTGAAGCAATCACCATGAAGATGAAACATCCGGATACGATTCTCTTCATCAACACCATCCTCTCTCCATATTTTGCTTGAGGGACCGTTTTTGAGCGCCAGGGACTTTACAAGGAGACCCGGCGCTCTTGTTTCCACTCCATGACAGCTGCAATGGCAAACGCCTCGGCAAATGCAATGGCCAGCCAGAAGAGGAGCTCAAGGCCAATGAGTGCGACCGGCTCGCCGAATTGATTGAAGGGGGTGAAGAACTCCCAGAAGAGAAAAGAGAGAAAGAATATAAGAAGCGCCATCCGCCATGCCCGCGCTCTGATCCCCTGGGGCCAGGCAGGAGAGAGCCACCGGTAAATGAAGGCATGACCGATGCCGAAGAGCATGAGACCCGATATGATGGGTGCGGGGTTGGCTACGACCAGGGGGAGAGGCTCAAGCTCTGTCCATACGGCAATCAATTTTCTGCTCTGGAAAGCAGGATCGAGAAGGATGCCTTGCCCATCCCATCCGAACCCGATGAGCCGGAACGTGAGCAGCATGACAATGTTCATCGTCATCCCGCCTGTCAGCCCGGCGAACACGGTCCTGGAAATCGGGTCTTTCATTTACGGATACTCGTTGATTTCCCTGCCCGGACTGGTGAAGGATATCCCCTGGCCTGACCGCGAGCCGATCATGAGTGCTTCGATAATCGGTCTATTGATCATTCTGATCGATTGCCACTTCACGATGAATTTCGCTCCCGGCCCGGCACTTTTCTCGGTATCGGGGATGTAATAATGGGTCGATGCGAGGGGCTTGAGCTCAAGCGGCTCCTTAATGTAGCTCCGGACCATTTTACCATTCGAGTCATAGTAGTCGACAGCCATTACGGTGAGCGGGAATTTCGGGTCAGTGTTCCGGATGCTCAGAAGCGCTGAGAGCATGAAGGAATGAGACTTGGAGCCGACAAAGACATTTGCATAGACCGGCACATACACCGTCTGGCCGGTCGAGAGGTCATCTTCCGGTTCTGCAGGAGAGATCCAGCAGAGGAAGAACAGTGCCGCTATGATGCAATAACCGGCTCTTTTCCCCTGTACAATCCTCGCGAGAAGCATCTCAACCCTCCTCTTTCACGGTTTCTGTATATTCGGTAATAAAACTCTATCATTCCTCAGGGAGGAAACACAAGAAGAAGGACGGCCGTTCACCACGTGAAAATGGTGATCATGCCGTCGTTTACGGGGAGGTCCTGCACAGAGGAGGTGAGCAGAAAGGAGTCGGGTGCGCTGTCAGGGATAGCAGACGCAGGGGCGAGGTTTCGGCTCTGAGCGTATCGGTTGTGCTCACCGAAGGAGAAGAGGAAGAAGATGGTCGCTCCTCCGATAACGATGCCCGCGCCGATGTAGAAATTGGTCCCCACATACACGTCGGCAAGAGCGAAGACCGGCGACAGGAGGATTCCGAGCATGATCCCCGCACTGACCATTGTGGCTGCCACTGTTTTCTTATTCATTCGAACTGGCACCTCAGCCACCCCGGCGGTATCCAGTTTCTATGGGCCTCATTTTCGATGTCTGAAAGATCCTGCTCGGCTTTCTCGAGTCTGCTCCTTGCCTTTTCGAGGTTCTTCTTTGCTGTGGCATATTTGCTGCTGGTCGTTCCCCGGTAATACTCGTATTCCCTTTCGCTAAATTCACGTTCGGCATCCTTAACCTCGTTCTTTGCCTTTACCACTTTCGCCCGATACAGCGTCCCCTGTTTGCACCAGTACTGCTTATCGGCCGTTCCCCCTTTTTTCTGGTCCACTGCGGTCTTTCTGTTTCCCTTCCTTTTTTGGGGGCCTGTTACGGAAGAGGATTCGTTGTCCGACCGGTCTGAATATTCCTGAAGGTCTTCATCGGAAAATACCCCGGGCTCCTGCACGCTCTTCTCCTCTATCCCGAAGGAATGGGTCGGAAGAAGAGAGAAGAGAAGAATAACGACAACACAGGACTTAACCATACACAATCCTCCAGACAAGAAAGCGGAG
>JBLNHB010000357.1:0-10522 GCA_050268805.1 bacterium
CTCGACCGGTTTCCCCTGAGGCAATGAGCCCACATCGCCCAATCGTGACCATTCCGTTTTCCTCTTCGGAGAAGAGCTCATGAGGGTCTTGAGAAAGGGAAGACCCAGCACGAGACCGTTCAGACCGGCGATGATCCCGATGGCGACTTTGAAAAAACCCCTTCTCGTGGTTGTCGCGTCTTCGGAGTCATAAGCATGTGACTCTTCCTTCATGGGATCTCCTCCGGTGCGTACTCTTTGCACTACGTTCCGGCACGTGCAGGACAGCCAACGGCACGGAGAGGGGAAAAACTGTCGTCATTCAGTCTTTTTGCATCCCCGGCATGACTCTCTGTTCTATGGCGCAGTTGCTAAGAAATTTTTATCTAATCAAATCTTATCATGCCGTTTCTAAAAGTCAAGCTGCCCGGCATTCGATCCGGTTTGGAAGCAAGCAAATATGAATTGAGGAGATTGCTTGAGAACAGAGTCTCTTTCGACGGGAATTACTCTGCGACGGGTCTCTTCTGCAGTGACAGATAAAATGTCGCTCCTTCATTGACCTTCCCCTCGGCCCAGACGCGTCCGCCGTGCTTTTCGATAATCCTCTTCGTGATGACAAGTCCGATGCCGGTCCCATCAAATGCCTCCTTCGGGTGCAAACGCTGGAAAGGGGCGAAGAGTTTATCCGCATGCTCGCTCTCGAATCCGACCCCGTTGTCTTTGACGTAATAAATATTCTCATCGCTTTTTTCGGAGCAGCCGATTTCGATTCTTCCAATCTCCCGTGGGCGCGTATACTTGAGGGCATTGGACAACAGATTCACGAGCACCTGACGTATCATGGACGGATCACCCCAGGCAATGGGGAGGTCCTGGATCTCGAGGCGCACATTCCTGTCGCCGAGCATTGCTTTCATCTCCTCAAATACATTCCGCGCGAGAGCCTCCATATCGATATCGGATTTAACAACACCTTTTGTGCTCACACGGGAAAAAGCGAGAAGGTCATTGATGAGCCGTGACATCTTTCCCGCTTTGTCTCTGATCATCGAAAGCATCTCCTTCCCGGCATCATCGAGCGTGTCTGCATATTTCTTCAGGAGATTACGGGAGAACCCCTCGATCGCGACGAGGGGCTCCCTGAGGTCGTGAGACGCCGAGGAACTGAAACTCTCCATATCCCGGTACGAGGCGTCGAGCTCTTTATTCGCTTGTTCCAGTTCTGCGGTGCGCTCGTTCACGGTCTCTTCGAGGTATTCGCGGTATTTCCTCTCTTCCTCTTCTTCTCTTTTTCGCCAGATAAGAACAACCCCCGTTCCTGCCAAAATGATACTCAAACCGATCACGAGCATCACATTCCCCAGACGCCCGAGGATGGGATCGTAGACTTCTTCGGCATCAATTTTTGAAACAAGCGCCCACGAAGACTCCGGAACGTATTTCAGTGCTGAAAGCACGTCCACTCCCCGGTAATCGATGCCCTCAAAAATCCCCTCTTTCCCCTGCGCCGCCAGCGCCGCCGGGAGCTGCCGGCCGCTGAGCGGCAGTCGGAGCTGAAGCGCGGTGCCTTTCCGGTAGTGGAGCTCGTTGAGGAAGAGCACGTCTTTGCCTTCACGGCGTACCAGCATCGTTTCTGCCGTCGGACTGGGAGTCGGCCATGTCTGAATAAGGGGATAGAGAAAATCATCGGGGTCCATCCGTAAGAGAATGACTCCGGCGGGAACGGCGCTCGGCCCGCCCGCGACAGGAATCGGCACGGCGATGCACAGACGAATTTCATCAGAGACTTCACTGCGGTAGAGGTCGGAGAAAATAATTTTTCCTGTCTTCATCGCTTCATCCGCCAATCTTCTTGCATTCGATCCGATGACCGGTTTCCCGCGCAGCGTTGACAGGATAACAGTCCCTTTCTCATCAAGAACAAGAATGTCACGGTATTGATAATTTTTCTTGAACGATCCAAGCCATCTGCGGAACTCATTTTGCCCTTTCCCGGCTTTGAGATTTCTCAGGAACTGCGGGATATCAGGGACGAGGAAGAAACTGTCGGAGACCGTCGCCGCGTCTGCCATGCGTTCTTTCCGCCAGTTTACAACCTGGCTCACTTTTAAGTCGGCAATTGCCAGGAGCTCATCCTGCTTCTCTTTCTTGATATGCTCCTTCTGGCTCTTATAGTAAAGG
This sequence comes from bacterium, assembly GCA_050268805.1. Classification (GTDB taxonomy): domain Bacteria; phylum Nitrospirota; class Thermodesulfovibrionia; order Thermodesulfovibrionales; family BMS3Bbin05; genus JBLNHB01. The sequence continues at coordinate 2,164 of JBLNHB010000357.1, forward strand.
AATCCCGCGATGGTGATCGTAATGATCAAGCCGAAGAAAATAAGATATACATGCCAGGGTATTCTGCGGAGAACAGGGGATGACGGCATACGAGCCTTTTGTATCAATTCTGGGTTAGGATTTTATTCATTCAATGAAGACCCCTAAAGTCATTTCTTTCATTGTACCAGTTCCGGGAAACGAAACAAGGGCAGTAGTATCATCAGGAAAGCTGGATTGCATTCATTAGTACCCGTGGGGGGAGTTCGTCAACGGATTTCCCGGCAGACTGAAGAATCATTTTGGGAGCACTTGTTCTCCTCATCGCATGCTGGTACACTTGAATCAAATGAATCACACTGCGTCTATCATGCTCTTATTGAGAGTCTACACGAAGGGATCGATGCAAGACATTTTTTTGCCACACCCGCTCACATCTGTAAATAATACGATGAGGAGGATGCCGTCATGAGCCCTCGCGTACCATCGGCATCCTGCGGCGTGGGATTCATCTGCCATACCCGCGGCGCCGCGAGCCACACTATCGTGGCGCGGGGGATAGAGGCGGTCGTGAACCTGACCCACCGCGGCGCGGTGGGTGCTGACGGTAAGACCGGCGACGGCGCGGGAATCCTCTTTCAGCTCCCGAAAAAGTTTTTCCATAAGGAATTGAAAAAGCTCGGTGCAACGATGCGAAATCCCGGGAGCCTCGCTGTCGGCGTATTTTTTCTCTCTGCACATATCGAACCGGACATTGAGGCGATTGCGAAGCGCCATGGATTTGCACCCCTTGCCTGGCGGGACGTGCCGGTAAATGAGGAAGCACTCGGCGCATCGGCCCTCGCTGCGAAACCGAGAATACGCCATCTCCTGATCGACGCATCCGCGACTGAAGAGGATTTGAGAGAGGTGAACCTCTATCTCCTCAGGCGTGACATTGACAAGACGTTGACCGGCAACGTCTATATCCCGTCGTTGTCCTCCAGGATCATCGTCTACAAGGGTATGCTCGTGGCGCCTCATCTGACCGAATTCTATCCCGACCTGAACGATCACGATATAGAATCGGCCTTTTGCATGTTCCACCAGCGATTCTCGACCAACACCTCGCCTGACTGGACCCTTGCCCAGCCCTTCCGGTCGCTCGCTCACAACGGCGAGATCAATACGCTTCAGGGGAACCGCAACTGGATGGCGGTGCTGGAGCATGAGATCACCCATCAGGTCTTTGGGGACAGGACAGACCTCATCCGGCCCCTCGTATCGCCTGAAGAGAGCGACTCGGCGTCCCTGGACCGGATCGTGGAACTCCTGGTGCTTGCGGGCCTTTCACCCGAACACGCCGTGATCATGTGCATCCCTCCTGCATGGGAGAACGAGGACCTCGGCAAAGACGAAAGAGCCTTTTTCGAATACCACTCCTTGCTCATGAAACCATGGGACGGGCCGGCAGCGGTCACCTTTACGAACGGAGAGACGATCGGAGCGCACATGGACAGAAACGGGCTCCGGCCGCTCAGGTACACGCTGACGGAAGACGGTATTCTCGTCCTCGGCTCCGAGACAGGGATGGTGGACCTCGGTGCGCGCGCAATCAGGGAAAAAGGAAGACTCGGCCCGGGCGAGACCATTTCGGTGAACATGCTTACCGGGAAGGTCAGGTTCGACGCTGAGATCATCCATGACCTCTCACGCAGGCACCCCTATGCCGAATGGATGGAACGGCATCACAGGAGGGTGAAAAGCGGCGGCACTTTGGTCCAGGAGAAGGATGATGTTATCCGGAGGCAAATCGCCTTCGACTATACGTCAGAAGAGATTCGATCGTCCATCAGGGATATGGCTGCAACAGGGAAAGAACTCGTCTTTTCCATGGGCGATGACACTCCGCTTCCTCCCCTCTCTGCCCGACCCCAGCTCCTCTTCCGGTACTTCAAGCAGCGCTTCTCACAGGTCACGAATCCGGCCATCGATCCGATCCGGGAGCGGATGGTCATGTCGCTCACCATGAACATGGGCGTGAAGAGGAACTTTCTGGTCCAGGAGCCGGAGCATGCGCGGCGTTTCGGCTTGGAGTCGCCTGTTCTCCTGGACGGTCAGATGCGCGAGATCGAGTCCCAGAATACGTGGCCGGTGAAGCGCATATCCATCACATACACGAAGAGCGGCACTTCACTCGCCCAGGCCGTTGAAAAACTTCAGAAGCAGGTCATCGCTGCGATACAGGACGATAACGTGATCATCATCCTCTCTGATAAAGATATAAAGAAAGAGAAGCTCGCCATCCCTTCCCTCCTCGCGCTCTCTGCGTCATATAAGGCGCTCATGGGGCATGACCTGGCGAACAGGGCAAGCCTGATCGCCGAGACCGGCGAGGCCCGGGACACCCACCATTTCGCCTGCCTTGTGGGGTACGGAGCTTCGGCTGTGTATCCGTATCTCGCATGTCAAACGATCCGGGAGCTGTGCGACACGGGAACTGTCCACATCCCGTATGAGCAGGCTGTGCAGCATTATAAGAAGGCGGTCGAAGACGGGCTCCTGAAGGTGATCGCCCGCCTGGGCATCTCGACGATCAATTCCTACCATGCGGCCCAGCTCTTCGATGCTCTCTGTCTGGACCGCGGTTTCATCGGGGAATATTTTACCGGTACGCCCTGTACGCTGGAATCAGACGGCATTCCAGAGATCGAGGCGTCACTCATGAAACGCCATGCTGCGGCATATGAGCCCGGGAATCCAGTCCTCGACTCAGGCGGCGAGATGAAGTACAAGAAAGACGGCGAACACCATGCATGGTCAGCACGCACAGTCGGGGCCCTCAACAGGTTCATGAAGAGCGGAGAGTATGACGCATACAGAGAATACGCGCGGACCGCGTCAGATCACCCTGTTTTCCTCCGGCACCTCATGGGATATAAAAAAGGAATCCCGGTCCCGCTTGATCGGGTCGAACCTGAAGAAGCTATCCTGAAACGGTTTGTCGCAGGCGCCATGTCAGTCGGGGCACTCTCTCCGGAGGCGCACGAGACTATTGCAGAGGCATGCAACCGGCTCGGCATCAAGAGCAACAGCGGCGAGGGAGGGGAAGACCCGGCGCGGTATTTCGGGCCGAAGAACAGCGCCATGAAACAGATCGCATCGGGACGGTTCGGCGTCACGCCCACATACCTCGCTTCGGCAGCGGACCTCGAGATCAAGATCGCCCAGGGAGCAAAGCCGGGCGAGGGCGGCCACCTTCCGAAGGAGAAGGTGACGGACTACATCGCACGGCTCAGGCACTGCAACTCCAAGATGCTTCTCATCTCCCCGCCCCCGCACCACGACATCTATTCCATCGAGGACCTTGCCCAGCTCATCCATGACCTCAAACAGGCGAACCCGAATGCCCATGTCTGCGTCAAACTCGTTGCAGAGAGCGGCTGCGGTACGGTCGCCGCGGGTGTCGCCAAGGCCTATGCCGATATCGTCCAGATCAGCGGGTGCGAGGGAGGCACAGGCGCTGCAGGCATCAGCTCTATCAAGAATGCCGGAAGCTACTGGGAGATGGGGATTGCCGAAACCCAGCGTTCGCTCATGGAGAACGGGCTCAGGGACCGGATACGGCTCAGGGTGGACGGGGGCCTCCGGACCGGTCAGGACGTTGTCATCGCGGCGCTCCTCGGGGCAGAGGAGTTCGGTTTCGGCACCGCGACCATGGTCGCAGCCGGATGCGTCATGGCCCGGCAGTGCCACTCCAACACCTGCCCCACAGGCATCGCTACCCAGGACGAAAAACTCCGGGCGCGGTTCAGGGGCACCGTGCAATCCATCTCCGCGTACTTCCTTGCGGTGGCGCAAGAGGTAAGGGAGATCCTGGCGGACATGGGTTTCAGAAGTCTCGCCGACATCATCGGAAGGAATGACCTTCTGACCAGGCTGTCGCCATTCGCAGATTCCGGAGCGGCGAGGATCAACACGCATCCATTATCTGAGCCCTACCCGGAAGACAGGCCCCGCATGTGCAGGTGCGTCCGGAACGACAACCCTGCGCCGTCCATGAACGACAGGCTCGTGGAAGAATTGCTGCCGTTTATCGAGAGTGCCGAACCGGTAGAGCGGGAATATGAGATCAGGAATATCCACAGGAGCATCCCGGTAAAACTCAACTACTATATCGCTCACAAGTACCGCGATGAGGGGCTTCCTCCCGATACGATCAGGCTCATCTTCAGGGGCACTGCCGGCCAGAGCTTCGGGGCTTTCAATCATAAGGGGCTCTCGCTCACGCTCATCGGCGACGCCAACGACTACGCGGGGAAAGGAATGTTCGGCGGCAAGGTCGCGATTATCCCTTCCGACATCGGCGGACCCCACAGGCACGTGATCGTGGGCAATACCGTGCTCTACGGCGCCATCGGCGGCGAGTTCTACGCAGCCGGTATGGCAGGTGAACGCTTTGCGGTGCGAAACAGCGGCGCCATCGCCGTCATCGAAGGAACAGGACACCACCTCTGCGAGTATATGACAAGGGGAGCGGTTGTCGTCCTCGGCGAGGTGGGCTTTAACGTGGGAGCGGGCATGACCGGGGGGGTGATCTATATCCTCGACAGGAACGACGGTCTGAAACACAGGATCAATACCGCATATGTCAAACTCACCGGCCTGAACCAGGATGATATCGGGGCATTGAAATCGATGATCCGGAGTCATCAGGGTGTTACGCAAAGCCGGCAGGCTGGAGAGATACTGTCATCGTTTGACGCGGTCCTCCCACAGTTCAAAAAGGTCGCACCGGTCTGATAGCATCATTTGTTTATTGTGTAATAAAGAATCGTTCTTGTTTTTTTTCCGGCAGATGTGGATAATAACAGCTAATCTATTTAACGAAACCAAATCGGGCGTATCCGGCTTCGCAATACTTTTTAACAGACGCCCTCTTTCGTGGACAAGGAGCCCTCATGAGAATTCTTCTCGTTTATCCCAAGTACCCTGAAACATTCTGGAGCTTCAAGTACGCCCTGAAGTTCATCTCGAAAAAGGCGTCCTATCCTCCGCTGGGGCTCCTGACTGTTGCGGCAATGCTTCCCGGTGAATGGGAGCAAAGGCTCGTTGACATGAACGTCAAGCCTCTGAAGGACGAAGACATTCTCTGGGCTGATTATGTCTTTGTGAGCGCGATGTCAATCCAGAGCGAGTCCGCTCATTCGGTCATATCCCGGTGCACGACTCTCGGGATCAAGGTCGTGGCCGGCGGACCTCTTTTCACCGCCCGGCATGAAGAGTTTGAGGATGTGAGCCACTTTGTGCTGAACGAAGCGGAGATCACGCTCCCCCTGTTCCTGGCCGATCTGAAGAACGGCCTGCCCCGGCGTCTTTACACATCTCCTCAATGGGCAGACGTGAGCTCCACACCCGCCCCGCGATTCGATCTGATCGACATGAAGAAATACGCCGCCATGAACATCCAGTATTCCCGGGGCTGTCCTTTTGACTGCGACTTCTGCAATATCACGGTCCTCTACGGCCGGACGCCGAGGACAAAGGGCAAGAAACAGACCCTGGCTGAGCTGGAGAGCATCTACAACCGCGGATGGAGGGGCGGGGTGTTCTTTGTGGACGACAACTTCATCGGGAACAAGGGGAAACTCAAGAAGGAGATCCTCCCCGCCGTCATCGAATGGATGGAGAAGCGCGATCACCCCTTCACCCTTTCCACCGAGGCGTCGATCAACCTCGCCGACGATGAGGACCTCATGCGGCTCATGGTCAGAGCGGGGTTCGACTCGGTCTTTATCGGCATAGAATCGCCGAACGAGGAGAGCCTGGCTGAATGCAACAAGTTCCAGAACAGGAACCGCGACCTGATCGCCAGTGTCAGGAAAATCCAGAAAGCCGGACTCGAAGTGCAGGCCGGGTTCATCGTGGGATTTGATAAAGACCCGGCCTCGATCTTCAACAGGCTGGTTGCGTTCATCCAGGAAAGCGGGATCGCTACCGCCATGGTCGGGCTGTTGAACGCGCCCCGCGGCACAAAGCTCCACCGGCGCCTCGAGCAGGAAGGCAGATTATTGAAGGACGTGACCGGGGACAATACGGACTTTTCCATCAACTTCATTCCCCGGATGAGCTCCGAAACGCTGATCAACGGCTACCGGAACATCCTCCACACGATTTACTCTCCCAAACATTATTATGCCCGGGTGAAGAAATTCCTGAAAGAATACCGTCCCGCGCAAGCGCGTGGATTCCGCTTCCAGCTCCCCCATATCAAAGCCGGCTTCAAGTCCGCTCTGCACCTGGGGATCATCGGCAGGGAGAGGTTCCACTACTGGAAGCTCTTCTTCTGGTCCCTGCTCCGGCGTCCGCGGCTCTTCCCCCTTGCCATCACCCTTTCGATTTACGGGTTCCATTTCCGCAAGGTTTTCAAGCGGCATGAGAAGCGGTTCAATGCCGGTCTTCTCCTGTCGGCAGCCGGCGAAGATTCGCAATAGAACAGCCATCCTTATCTTTCTGACATGATGCACCCTCCCGAGATCCCCGGCTCCCGGCGTGTTCAGTTCCCCGTTTATACGCTCTCGATCTTCATCTGTTGGCTGAATGCAGGCCATTCCCTGCGGCATGAAAGGAATAAGATCGCGGTCAGGCATCAGGGCAGGAATGGAGATGTGTCATCGACGTGCAGAATTGTATTGGCGGGAGCGTGTGGGAATCGAACCCACCCTGCCGGATTGTGGCCGGCAACACTGGATTTGAAGTCCAGGAGGGACACCAGAACCCCATGCGCTCCCATGAGTCGGATACATGATGATACAGGATTTTTCAGAGTTAGCGCAATCGAAATAAGGGCAGTCGATAGTGCCTGGTGACTGGTGGTTGGAAAAGGCAGCAGAGAAGATGTTTTAACCCCAGTGCATCGATTACGATGACATTCACCTGCCTTTTTTACCCATAGTACAACAGAGCGTGCGCTTGCAATATTCTGATGGTTATGGTAAAAAGTTTTGTGAAAAACAAACAGGAGCTTCTCAGAAACCTTCCTTCCGTTGACCAGCTTCTCAAGAGTGACCCGGTACGCGAACTTCTCCGAAAATATCCGCGATTGTTTGTTACCAAGGCGATCAGGAATACCATCAAGAAATACCGGGAAAGGATAAAGGCCGGCATCTTGATAGATGCTGATATCTCTTCCATCCTGAAGGATATTCAGGCCGAGTCTCGACAGGAATCGGGCCTTCATCTGAGGCCGGTGATCAATGCTACAGGAATCGTCATCCATACGAATCTCGGCAGGGCGCCGCTTTCGAGGAAAGTACTCGATAACGTTGTTCGCATTGCCGAAGGATATTCGAATCTCGAGTATGATATCGAGAAGGGTGTGCGGGGAAAGCGGTACAGCCACGTCAAGAGCATTATTAATGAGATAACCGGCGCCCGGGACTGCCTCGTGGTCAACAACAACGCAGGCGCAGTGCTTCTCTGTCTCGCGGCAATTGCGAAAGGAAACGAGGTCATTGTTTCAAGGGGAGAACTCGTCGAGATCGGCGGCGCATTCCGGGTACCGGATGTCATGCTCCAGAGCGGAGCGATTCTCAGGGAAGTGGGGACCACGAATAAGACCCATCTCTATGATTATGAACGGGCGATCACGAGCAGCACCGCGATGATCCTCAAGGTGCACCGGTCCAATTTCCGCATCACCGGCTTTACGGAAGATGTTTCCCTCGAGGAACTCGCTGCTTTGGGAAAGAAGTACACTATTCCGGTGATGTTCGACCTCGGGAGCGGGAGTCTCGTTGACCTGAAACCTCTCGGCGTCCATGACGAGCCCTCTGTTCAAGAAGTTGTCCAGGCAGGCGCCGATCTCACCACCTTCAGCGGCGACAAACTCCTGGGCGGGCCCCAGGCAGGCATCATTGTCGGACGGCCTGATCTCATCCAGATGATCCAGCAGCATCCCCTGACCCGCGCTCTCCGCATTGACAAGTTCACCCTCGCTGCGCTCGAATCGACCTTTATGATCTATGCCGACAGGGAAAAGGCGGGGGATGAGATACCGGCGCTCAGGATGCTCTTCTCGTCAGAGGAGGCGCTCAAGATACGTGCCCGGCGGCTTGCCTCAGCTCTGAAAAAGGCCGGCATCCCTGCCGATATTAGGATCGCAAAGGACCGGACCAAGGCAGGAGGTGGTTCACTCCCGGAGGTAGAATTTGTCACCTGGACCGTGTCGCTCAGTCCCGAGGGGATGAGCGTCAATGCCCTCGAAGAGCGGTTGCGGAAATGTTCTTTGCCAATCATCGGCAGGATCAATGAAGGCCGGTTCATCCTTGATATGATGACAGTGAAGAGTTCACAGATCTCAAAGATCGTCGGTTCCTTCGCAGAGGTCTTTGCTCCCTGA
>JBLNHB010000358.1:0-3341 GCA_050268805.1 bacterium
AGATGATTTCATCCGACAGGCCCTCCGTGAAGCAGGAGTGGAGATCGACACCATCCCGCTTACCAAAATGCCGCTCTCCGCTCCCTGATTCCCTGCACGTTTCGGATTCCTGTTTATTCAAAATAGCCGGCAATTTCCGATTTACTCACCTTCGTCAGGTCTGCACTGATGTTCTTATCGAGCTTCGCCTTTACCGAATGGTCTAAATGTTCGACAATCTTGCTGTTGATCGTCTTGGGGGCGGCAAGGTACCATGCCCCGTACCCCTCCTTGCTCACGATCTCATTGATGCTCTTAGCGATCCGCTTGGTGATCCTCTTCTCTGTTTCGAGCTCAATATTGTGGGGTTCCCCGTAGCCCTTGACGCCTGTCTTGCCGCCGGACAGACCGAAGCTCCCGGCCTGATCGGTCAGTGTCTGTCCCAGTTTCTCGTGCCCTTCTATGGTGTCAAAGTTCTCCACCAGCTCCACTCTCGCACTTTCCATGGGATTCTTGGTAACCTTGTATGCTTTGAAATGACCGAGGTCCACGGCAATGACAATCTTGTTCATAGTGTCCCCCTTGTGCGCGTTATGGCTGCCTTTTGAACACTGTTCTAATTAATTATAGCGCTTCCAATCCGATTATGCCATTCGATTTTCTCCTGGGGCCGTGGAGGCTGTCTCCTGAGGGGAATGAACATGCTCAATGACACAATTATTTTTAAATGAATAACTTTAAATATTTCCTCCCAGGGCTGGTGATTTACCCATGGTATTTGCTATATTTACTCTGTTTTGCCGTTTACCGATTTGTGACCCGGAAAGAGGCCGACAGTCCTTTCACGGCCCCCGGTGAAGACAACGTACAATACCGGCACACAGGCCTGGATATGAAGATCGATAGAAAGGAGGATGTACACCGACCGTGCCCATATGTTCACGACAACGTTTCCGTAACAACCAGGGGAGTCACAACCCTATGCTGAAAAATACTATCAAGGAGCAGGACATGAAACGAAATGCAGTAATCATCTTCCTTGTGTGCATTGTTCTGAGCGTCCTTTTCTCAGTTCCCCGCGCACATGCTGATTCGTCCAATTGCCTGATCTGCCACAATGCCATGAGCGGGAAGGCCTCACTCCCCTCGGGAGTGGAGATCAGCCTGGAGGTGAATGCCGAAAAATATCAGAATTCAGTTCACGGTTTTCTCGCGTGCACCGGCTGCCACAAGAAATTTGAAGAGAACCCTCATGGAAGACCGTCAGCAAAGGTCCCTCCGGACATCGCGGCATTGGCTGCAAAGATAAGGACAAAGGCGAAGATCGACCCGATCGCCTACAGTGCCTGCATTGATTGCCACGCCGAGATCTACACGCAGGTCCTTTCGAGTGTGCACGGGGAAAACATCGTCAAGAAGAACCAGGCCGACGGCGCGCTCTGCATCGACTGCCACGGCTCTCCCCACTACACCGTCAAGAAGCAGGATGCCGGGTCCCCGGCAAACCAGTTCAGGGTCGTGAAGACATGCGGAACCTGCCACGGCAACGAAGAGATGATGAAGAAATACGGCATAACGTCCGATATCATGGGGACCTATAATGAAAGCTTCCACGGGAGGAAATACGTTCTCGGCCATAAAGGCGTCCCTACCTGTGTCAACTGCCACGGGTCCCATGGTGTACAAAACGACACCGACCCCTCATCACCGGTCTACGGGAATAACCGGATCCAGACCTGCGGACAGTGCCACAAGGGCGCAAATGAAAAATTCATCTCCGGCGTAAGCCATAAACCGGCCGGACCCATCCCGCACTATGCCGAGAAGGGGCTCATCGTGCTCACCCTGTCGACGTTTGCCTTTATCGTTTCTCATGTGTTCCTTGATGTGCTCTCTCAGATCAGGGACGTCATATTCAGAAGAAGGAGGACCGGAAAAAATGACGAATAACCCCACTGCAGAAATTCCCCAGGAAGTTGAGCGGTTCAATATCATATTCAGGCTTCACCATATCATCCTCTTTGTTACGTTCCTGCTCCTCGCCTTCACCGGCTGGGGACTGAAGTACGCCCATGTCGACGTATCGAGCATCTGGATACGGATCTGGGGAGGGGCCGAGATGGCCGGACTCATTCACCGGATCGCCGGTGTCGGCATGATCCTCGATTTTCTCTGGCATGTGTGCTATCTGGTCTATCTGATCGCAAAGGGCGAGATGACCTTCGATACAAGGACGACCGTCGTCCCCCTCCCGAAGGACATTCAGGACCTCGTGCACAACTACCTCTATTTTCTCGGTGTCGTCAAGACAAAGCCCCGGTTCGGCAGATACAGCTACGCCCACAAGTTCGATTACTGGGCGGTCTTCTGGGGCATGACGATCATCGGCCTGTCGGGGCTCGCGCTCGCCTTCCCCATCGCCACGACCATTTTCATTCCGTCGTGGGCCTCCGGCTGGATATGGCAGCTCCTCGGCATCATGCACTCCGATGAGGCGCTCCTCGCGATCGTGTTCATCCTCTTCTTCCATTTCTATAATGAGCACCTCAGGTCCGAGGTGTTCCCGATGAGCTGGGTCTGGCTTACCGGCAAGATGCCCGTCGAAGAGCTGAAGCACAACCACCCGATCGAATACGAGATGCTCTTCCCCGACGACAAGAGCCAAGAGAAAGGGGCATGAGATGGTGAGATACTTCATCGTGCTCCTCTGCACGGCGTCTGTCCTGTTGCTGTGCGGTTCGTGCAGGGACAAGACCCCGCAGGTTGACCAGCCCGCCAAAACAGGAACGGAAAAGGGCGCGGAGAGAAAATCAGCGGCCCCGGGCATCCCCTGCTTCGGATGCCATCCCTATGACCGGTTCAAGGACCCGAAGGTATTCCCTCACGAGACGCACCGGGCCATGGGAATCCACTGCACAGAGTGCCATGTCATCAAGGCGCACGACAGCATCACCACCAACAAGGATGCCTGCAGCGGATGCCATCGCATCCCGGTGCTGAAGCTCTCCCTCACCGGCATGCCGTCGATTTTTCCCCATGACAAACACGCCCAGAAGTTCGGCTGCAAGGAGTGCCACCCCGGTCTCTTCCCGACGAAGGCGAATTCGGCGAAGATCACGATGGAGGAGATCAATAAGGGAGGCTCATGCGGGAAGTGTCACAACGGCAAGAAGGCGTTCTCTGCGGACGACTGCGGCCGCTGCCACAAATAACCTTGCAACGGCAGGGGAAGGGCTGAATCAGCCCTTCCCTTCCTCAATATCGAGTTTCTTCATCTTCCGGTACAGCGTTGCGAGGTCAACGCCGAGATCGGAAGCGGTTTTTTCCTTGTTCCACCCGTGAGCGGCAAGAGAGTCGAGGAT
>JBLNHB010000359.1:0-3832 GCA_050268805.1 bacterium
ACCCCTACCCGACCCTTGGCGAGATCAATAAAAAGGTAGTGAGCAACTACTTCTCAGGGAAGATATTCTCCGAGAAGGTCAGGAAAGGGCTCAAGCTCTTCTTCAGCCTCAAAGGAAGGGCGTGCAGGGATGAGGAAAGAGCTTAATTTATATGATTCATACATTTTCTCTTTCTATGAGCAGGCGTGGCTCGTAAATTTTTTGAAATCGATGAATTATTCTTATGTGATATTTTCGGGTTTTGAATGATCGGGACGCATGGTGCCTGGATGCGCCTGACGGTGAGTTGACAGTACGTATCGATGCAAAAAATTTTTTCTCCACACCAGCTCATATCCGCAAATAATCCAGGCTAGACATATATCATCTTCCTTGTCATCCCGCCATCGACGACGAAGTTTGCGCCGGTTACGAATGTAGCCTCTGGAGATATGAGGTACGCCGCAAGCGAAGCAATGTCCTCGGGAATACCGACTCTCCCTGCCGGGTGCTGCATATGATCCATTGTTGTCAGTTTTGCCTTGCTCCTGAGTTCTTTCTTCTTCCATTCGGAGGTCTCGATCCAGCCGGGACTGATACAGTTAACCCGGATCTCAGGGCCGAGGCTGACGGAGAGAGCATGAGTCAGGGAGACGAGCCCTCCCTTCGAAGCAGTATAGGCAAAGGTGTTTTTTTCGGACATGAAGGCCCTCGTTGAGGAAATGTTGATAATCGAGCCTTTGTGCTCTCTCAGGGAGGGGACCGCATATTTAGAGCAGAGGAATGCACCGGTAAGATTGACCGATATCACCTCATTCCAATCCCTGAGGGCAAGTTCTTCGATGGGCTTATCCATGTAATTCATGGTGCCGGCATTGTTGACCAGAACATCAATCCTCTGGAAACGTCTCCTCGTGTATTCAACTGTCTTTTTCACGGAGTCTTCCTGGGCCACATCGGTGTGCATGAAATGGATATCGCCGATCTTTCTAAACTCCTCCTCGGTTTCCTTGCCTGCCTCCTGGTCGTTCTCGGCAATAACAACGATTACGCTCTCCTGCAGCAACCTTTTCGCGATCGCCTTGCCGATTCCCTGCCCTCCGCCGGTGATGATAGCCACGTTGGTTTCATTCATCAGAGTGTTCTCCCTTTCTTTTGAATTGGGATTAAGGGGCTGAAGGTCCCTTTGTTAACACTTAACACCGGACCAATGAACCCCTTTCTTTTCATAGTACACGACATTGAGGTGTCTATCAATAACGGGCCGGAATTATCCGATAAGTAATGATATGACCTGCCCGAAATGTGGTCTTGAGCAGAGTGAAGCCAGCCGGGAATGTCCCCGGTGCGGGATTGTCTTTCAGAAATACCTGGATCGCGTTCGAACCCTGACAGTATGTGAAAATCCCGAAACAAAACTGCAGCAGCAGAAAATATTCGGGCAAGCCACTATCTGGTCCCGGTTGAAGGACCTGCTTCTTCCTGTCGAATCCCAGGTGAACCCCTTCTTTTTCGGAGGCAGAGCAATCGTATACATAGCCCTGGTGATCTGGGGCATGATCTTTATTTCCAAATCCCTTGAGACAAATTACACGGGCCGTTCCTTTATGCACCTGATCAACCTGCCTTTCCATGAGGCGGGGCACATCATTTTCAGCCCCTTCGGCAGGTTCATGACGGTTCTCGGCGGCACCCTCATGCAGCTCCTGATTCCGCTTCTCTGCCTTGGAACGTTCCTCGCGAAACAGAATCCCTTCGCAGCCTCTGTCGGGATGTGGTGGTTCGGACAGAGTTTCATGGACATAGCTCCCTATATCAATGATGCCCGTGCCGGCCGGCTTGTGCTCCTGGGTGGTGTGACCGGGAGCGAAGCTCCTGATTTTCATGACTGGCATGTGATCCTGAGCAGCCTTGGGTTGCTGAACCAGGATCATCTCATCGCGCACATTTCCTCTGCGGTCGGGATTCTTTCTCTTATCGCGGCATTCATCTGGGGCGGATATATTCTCTTTCGCCAGTTCAGAAACCTCGACCTCTGATCTCTCCCCGTATCAGCTTGACAACTGCATTCTCCTGTCCTAATATTGGGTTATAGAAATCACCCCAGGAAGGAGGACTCGTATGAAGCGTATTGTTATTTTCTTCGTTGTACTCTTGTTTGTTGTGTCACTGGCTTTCGCGGCAGCGCAGAAGAGCTATCAGGTCACCGGCCCGGTCCTCGAAGTGAGGGATGACATGGTCGTTGTCCAAAAGGGCAAAGAGAAGTGGGAAATAGCCAAGGACAAGGACACCAAGGTTACCGGGGATCTCAAAGTCGGGGCAAAAGTCACCATCAAGTATACGATGAAGGCGGTCAGCATCGACGCAAAGTAATAGGGCTTCGAGCGTTCTCGCAGAGGGGGGCTCATGACATGAGCCGCCGTTTGTTTTTTCCCGGACCTTTTTATCTGGGATTCCATGCGTACTATTTGAAAAAAGTGGAGAAAAGGTAAAGAATAGGATCAAGCATTTCAAGGAGAGAAAAGGTTATGGACCAGATCGCTCTCAAAGTGAAGAAAGAGTTTTGTGCTGAGTGCTCCATGGCGCTCAGGCGATTCATCGGCAAAATGGACGGCGTTGATTCTGTCGATACGGAAGAAGGAGAAGTGGTTATCCGGTTTGATGAGAAGAAAATAGACGGGGAGAGATTAAGAAGGATTGCCGGTGAAAGTCTCGACAAGCTCGGGTACTCGATCCAGGAATAGTCTATGAAGGGACTGCCGCAGGATATCAAACGGGCGCCGATGCATCTGGGCAGTTTCATCCTGAGGGTGCTGAGGAATTTCAGGCGCAATCAGGGCATATTACTGTCAGGTGCCATAGCCTACCACACCCTGCTCTCGGTCGTGCCCCTGCTGATCCTCATTCTTATCGTGCTTTCCCAGTTTATAGACGAGAAACAGCTTTTCTCCGTTATTTCAACCCACATGGAGATGGTGATACCGGGGTATGCCGCTGCTCTGACTGAACAGGTGCGGGTGTTTCTCGGGCACCGCCAGGTCATCGGGATTATCGGATTCATCGTCATGTTGTTTTTCAGTTCTTTGGCCTTCACCGTGCTTGAGAACGCCATGTCGGTGATCTTTTACCATCGCGTCAGAATTAAACACCGGCACTACCTCATTTCCGCTATTATTCCATATGTATATATCACACTGCTCTGCCTGGGCCTGCTGCTCGTTTCGTTTATTGCAGGTGCTTTAGAGGCGATTGAGAAGAAACAATTGGTACTCTTTGGCTTGAGTTTAAGCCTCGAGGGGACCACCGGAATTGTGCTCTATGCTCTTGGCATTGTTGGGGAGGTTCTGATGCTCACGTCCCTCTATTTGGTTATGCCGGTGGGGCATATCACGTTCCGCCATGCGCTCATCGGGGGGATTACCGCGACCGTTCTCTGGGAAATCACCCGTCGTGTCCTGACCTGGTACTACTCTACACTATCGTTGGTCAATGTCATTTATGGTTCCTTCGCCACTGCCGTGGTAGTGCTGCTCAGCATAGAAGTTGCCGCGATCATCATACTCCTGGGTGCCCAGGTCATCGCCGAATTCGAACGCGGCAGCGGATCAACACGGGAAGCCGAGTCAGGTTTTGAAACATGATCCTGTCTGATTTCCTATGGACAAAGGAATCGGTGGATTTCAGAGATATTTATGGTGATATCCTTCCACAACCCGGGTGTCTGAACTCTATCACTGGTTCCGTCCTTATAAAGGAATATGGTTTCGAGGTTGCGAACAACTTGATATCGAATCAATTCCCGGAACCCAAGAACTCTCTTCATGTGCCCATCAGGTTGAGGAGTTCGTCATAG
>JBLNHB010000360.1:0-3826 GCA_050268805.1 bacterium
GTCTCTCCTGAAAGCGCCGCTTTCTTGAACATTTCAGCAGAGAGGAGCCCGCCGGAACCACTGCCGATGACAACGGAGATGCGTTCGGGCTGCAATGAACCGTGTTCGAGTCCTGATGTCCGGAGCGCCTCTTCAAGAGCGATGAGACCCAACCGGTCATTCCGCGACAGTCTTCTCGCTGGTCTCTCCAGGGGTTGATCAAAATATGCATCCGGAACCTGGGCAGCTATCTTGACCCGGTGAGAGGAAGCATCGAAGAGCGTTATATCCCGGATGCCGCAGACACCCGCTGAAAGGCTGTCCCAGTACTGTCCCGCATTCCTGGCGATTGCGCAGATAACGCCGACTCCGGTAATGACCGCTCTCCTCACTCCTGATACCGCCTGATGACTGTCCCTTTCGGAAGATCGAGAGAAAATATTTTTTCGGATACCCGTTTGTTTACTTTTTGATTCTTGAACGCGATGATACTCCGGTCGCCCCCCTTTTCGACGATCTCGACAGACTGGGGGATGCCTTCCGGGGTGAGCGTGATGACCATTCTTGCGAACATCGACTTCTCCCTAATCGGCGCAAGGGAGACCCGGTACAGTCCGCCCTTTTCAACTGCGGTGAGATCAAAGGAGCGCCTGAACTCTTCAAGATTGAAGTTCAGCGGGAGGCTGATCATGCTCTTCTGAACAGGAAGAACCTGGGCCTCTTCGATCTCAGGATAATATATCGTAAGGGTCTTCCCGTCCGAAACAATCTGGATCTGACCGGTATATATCCATGCGACCTTGTCGGGAGCCTTGTAGGTAAATTGCCCCTTCGAAACAAGAGGTGCAGTGAGCATCGCGGAGTGTTTTTCCTGGCTGAAATCTGCCGAGAGCGTCTTGATTTCCTTCTGCTTCTCGATGAGCTGATTGATGACCGCTTCCTGGTTCGCCGAAGCATGCCCCGGCAGGGCGACAGAGAAGAACAAGGCAAGCTGGGCAATGGCTGAAAATCCGGCCGCCGTCAGCCCTCCGGTCCTCCGGGGCCTGCAGCTCATGACCATCATCTCACGCTCCTCTCGATTTCGGCTGACCACTTGCCGCAATGGTCACCCCACCTCGCTATCACGGTTTCAGCGTCCCGTATTTCGATGACGGAACAGGCGTTCTGGCAATCCGAACAGGGGAACCCTGAGGTGACGAGCGGCTGGGTCGCCACGGTAAATCCCCTGAACGTACTCTTTCGGGGCGAGAGCTCTCTGGCGAGGAGTGCGGCGCCGATGGCTCCCATAATGTTGAAATGCTCCGGTACGGTGACCTCCTTGTTGAGCTCCCGCTCGAAGGCCGCACGGATCCCATGATTTGCAGCAACTCCTCCCTGAAAGAGGATCGGTTCCCGGATTTCCTTGCCCCGCGCGAGATTGCTGAGATAGTTCCTGCAGAGCGCATCACAGAGGCCTGCGACGATGTCTTCGATGCTGAGACCCATCTGCTGTTTGTGGATCATGTCCGATTCCGCAAAGACGGTGCATCTCCCTGCTATCCTCGCGGGATTCCGCGACGAGAGGGCATATGTTCCCAGTTCCTCAATCGCGAGACCGAGGCGGCCCGCCTGATGCTCAAGGAATGACCCGGTGCCGGCTGCGCACACGGTGTTCATCGAGAAATCAATGACCACTCCATCCCGTACAAGAATGAGCTTCGAATCCTGCCCGCCGATCTCGATGATCGTTCGAGCCTCAGGCACAAACGTAAGGGAGGCCAACGCTTGAGCGGTTATCTCATTTTTTATGATGTCCGCTCCAATGAGATAGGATACCAGTCTCCTGCCGCTTCCCGTTGCTCCGACGCCCGCAACCGAAAGAGTGCCCTGTCTCGCCAGGTCTCTCAGCGCCGCCTGGAGCATCTTGATCGGCTGCCCCTGGGTCTTCCGGTATGTCGACCAGAGGACCCTGCCCTTCAGGTCAATGAGCACGAGCTTGGTGCTCACCGACCCGATATCAACTCCTAAGAAGCCTTCCACCCTTTTCTCCTCCTTTCGAGCAGATCAACAAACGCCTCGAGCCTCGTCTGGAGATTCGCTTCTGAAACATGCTCATCAAAGGTAAGCGAGAGGACCGGATACTCGAGATCACTGCTGATGCGGTTGAGTATGGTCGATGCAACGAGTTCGGGCATGCAGGTAAAGGGCATGATATGGACAACACCGTCTATTCTCTCATGATGGAATTTAACCGTCTTTCCGACGCTCTCGATACTCTCTCCGCCCGAAGCATATTTAAGATAAGGATATGCCCATTTTTTTGCAAGCTTGCTCTGGTTCCTCCGGAAGGGTTTGAACCGGAACCGGTCATTGAGCCAGTCGCTGAGCCAGACTCCCCGCACCACCTCAACCCCCATGCCGAGGAGCCGTCTCTCGATCTGCATATTAGCAAACGGTTCGATTACCACAAAAATTTCTCCCAGGATGCCGATCCGGAGCGGCCGGAGAGTCTTATCTGTTTTGATATCATTGAATATATCCCGGACACGCTTCCATGAGCGGTAGAGTTCCCGGTACGTCACCGCATTTTCGATCAGACTCACTGCTTCGGTAAATCCCCGGTCCGCATCCCCTGCGTGTATCTCCCGCGGCTTGATCCTGTGGTACAGGGACTCTATCCAATCGAGCGCGGCCATCTTCATGAGAATGAGATAAAAGACTGCGTACCCCTGTTTCTTGTTCTTGATTTCGCTGATGCCTCTGATCGTCCTGACCATATCGGAAAGGCTGTCAGGGTTGTCGGTGAGGGTGAGCTTGAAGTCATAGCCGAGAGAGCGTAGGATCTGCTCCTGAACGATCCCATAGTATCCGAACCTGCACGGTCCCGAGCCCCCCGGCATGAGGATCGCGTCAGCCCCCTGCTCCAGTGACTCGATCATATTGCCGAGATTGATCTTGAAGGGGAGGCAGGCAAATTCCGGCGAGTGCCTGACTCCCAGATTCAAGGTGTGCATTGACGGCAGGGGCGGAGGGCACATATCGACCCCGTACTTCCTGAGCACCTCGGTATACGCGAGGGAGAGCATGCCCATATGGGGAACGGTCAGCTTCATTGTCCCTGTCTCATCGGTGCGGGTCTCCTCTTCGCGATCATATCGACGAACGCTTCGAGTCTCGTCTGGAGCCCGGCATCGGATGTATGCTCATCGATCGTCATGCTCATGTACGGTTTCTGCCGGATGTCCAGTGACCGATTGATGAGCTCTCCCAAGAACGAGTCGGGCCCGCAGCCCGCATTGACGAGGCTGATGATCCCGTCGATGTCCCGGTTGCCGAGCATCGTATGGACCGAGGTGACGACCTCTTTGCCCAGCGTCCAATACACACTCTTCGGAAGAGTGAGCATGGTCTTCTCCACGCTGTAGAGATCTGGTATGTAATAGACCGTCTTGATCCCGAGCGTGTTCAGGTATCTCATGATCCCCTTGTTCATATGGGTGTCGAGAACAAGATAGGGCCTCCCGGCCAGGGCAATGGTCATCGCTCCTTCGCTGAAGGAATATTCCCTCTCGACCGGCATGTCCAGAATCCTGAGCTGCTCGTCCCTGCCGGCATTGGATATGGAGAGCTGCGCATTGAGCTCATAGATGAAATCAATGTTCCTTCCCGTCTTGTTATTCATAACAGGATCGATCACCCGAGGTATGTTCCGTATCGCGGCCCGCGCCATGTCCGGCAGGCCGATGAATTTCGGGCACATATAGGCACTTTTCTCAACGCTGATATAGCGGGGGATGAAGAGGGCATCGACCGCATCCTTGAGGATCGCCACATGGCCCAGGAAACCTTTGACCGGGAGACAGAGATC
>JBLNHB010000361.1:0-4558 GCA_050268805.1 bacterium
CTCATGGTCGTGTCCGAGCCTTTTTCTGTCGCCTATGGCATGGACCTCTTGAACAACGCAATCATTATTGACATCGGAGCCGGAACCGTCGATTTCTGCATCATGCACGGCACCGTCCCCGGCGAAGACGACCAGCGGACGATCCTTCACGCCGGGGATTATGTGGATGACCAGTTCTTTAAATTCCTTATCGAGCGGTATCCGAACTCGACCTTCAACAAGAATATGGTCCGCCTGTTCAAGGAAAAATACAGCTTTGTCGGCGAAAACACGGTCCCGATAAAGGTCAAAATACCGGTTGACGGCAAGCCGGTGGAACACGACATCACCGAAGAGATGAAGCGCGCCTGCGAAAGTATCCTGCCTGCCGTCGTTGAGACAGTTGCAGAGATGATCGCAAAGTTCGATCCTGAGTACCAGTCAAAAATTCGCGACAATATCATTCTCGCGGGAGGAGGAAGCCAGATACGGGGACTCCGCGAATACATCGAGCGGGTACTCTCCGAATATGGTCCCTGCAGTGTCAGAACCGTCAATGACCCGCTCTTTGCCGGCGCTGAGGGGTCTTTGAAGCTCGCCAAGGATATGCCCAGGGAATACTGGGAGCAGATGTAAGCTCCTCCTGAATCTCCGGGTCCTGCTGCTGCCCGACATGCTGTTTTCCCGGACCTCCTCGTCTATTCGTTGTGTCCTGTGAAAATCCGGGTCTTTTCAGTATAATTGGACGCATGCAGAAGGTCGGCTTCATCTACGATGACGTCTACAAGAAACATTCCCCCCCTGAATGGCACCCTGATAATGGAGACCGTCTCACTCATATCCTGAAAAACATTGAAGACTCAGGGCTCTGGGACCGGCTCATCCATATCAAGCCCCGCAAAGCATCATTCGACGACATTGCGCTCGTTCATGCCAGAGAATATATCGAAAAAATTTCACATGCCGCTAAAGGGTTTCTCGACATGGATACTTATTTCTCGGAGCATACCCTCGAAGCGGCACTCTATGCGGCCGGAGGGGTCATCGAGGCTGTTGACCGCTGCAGGACAGGGGACATCACGAGAGCCTTCTGCGCGGTCCGTCCGCCCGGACACCATGCCGAAGCCGACCAGGCGATGGGATTTTGTATCTTCAACAATGTGGCTATCGGTTCGCGATATGCGCAGAAAGCGGGATTTAAAAAGGTCTTCATCATCGATTTCGATGCCCACCACGGAAACGGCACCCAGCACATATTCGAAGAAGACGGGACCGTGTTTTACTTCAGCACCCACCAGCATCCCTATTATCCCGAGACAGGAAAAGATTCAGAGCGGGGAAAAGGCAAGGGTGAAGGATTTACCTATAATGTCCCCATCCTCGCCGGTTCCGGCAACAAGGACTACCTCTTCATCTACCAGGACATTCTTCCCGGGTTGATCCACCGGACTTCGCCCGACATCATTTTCGTGTCAGCGGGGTACGATCTCCACGTTCTTGACCCGAATGCTGACATGAGGGTCACGGATGAAGGGATCAGGGGGATTGTGGACAGCATTCTTCACTGCTCGAGCGTGCCGGTCATTTTTGTGCTCGAAGGCGGGTATAACAGGGAGGTCCTGGGTGAATCCGTCCGGATAACCATCGAGGAGATGCTCAAGAGCTAGAAGAGGTCGTCGGTGCCCTTTTCTTCCTCTTCTGCCTCTTCGCTCTTCCCGATCGTATCCTTCTCAAACTCCTCGATCACCTTGCTGACCTCGCGCTCGGTTTTCGTCAATTTCTCTTTGCAGAACCTGATCAGTTCCGCTGCGCGCCGGACTTTCTCGGCAAGGAGATCCACATCCACGGATTCGTTCTCGATCTCGGATATGATCTCTTCGACCTCCGCCAGGGCGTCCTTATACGTCTGCTCGCGTTTCCGTGTCATCGCTTTCAACCTCGGTTACCCTGCTCGTGATCCGTCCCTGAAAAAGGACTGTTCTTATCATATCACCCTGAGCTATCCCCTGGGTATTATTCAGGAGAATGCCGTTCTTATAGGTTATGCTGTAGCCCCTTTTCATCACATTCCTTGGATCAAGGTACTTCAATATCTTTTCATGTTCTGACAGGGCCCTCTGCCGCTCTTTCACATACGATCTGGTCGCTGTCACAAGGAGCGATTTGATGTGAACGACCGCACGCCCTTCGTTTCTGATTCTCTGTTGGAAGAGTACCCTGCACCTTTCTCTGAAGGAATCAAGCCTTCCCTCTTCTACCGCGAGGAACTTGGCAACACCCCTTTCCATGTCACGGGAGAGCCGGTAGAGGTGTGCGACACTGTCCTGCATGAGCACCCTGTGAGCGGCAAGGAGCCGTGATTCGAGGTCAAGGATTCTCAGGTGGAATTCCCTTACCCGCTGGATGAGGAGTTCGGCAGCAGCGGTCGGGGTTTTCACCGCTGTATGGGCGACCTCATCAACAACAGTCCGGTCACGCTCATGCCCGATCCCCGAGATGACCGGCAGGGGCATTCCAGCGACTTCCCTTCCGATCCGGTAGCTGTCAAAGGCATGAAGTTCCGCCTCTCCTCCCCCGCCCCGGATAATGACAACAACGTCGAATATTGGATGCCCTTTCCGTATGGTTTTGAAGGCGTCGATGACAGAAGGCTCGACACGGTCGCCCTGCATCACGGCTTTGAAGAGCTTCAGACGGAACCGGTATCCATAGGGATTGTCCCTCACGTGATTCACGAAATCACCGTACCCCGCTGCTCCGGGCGACGATATGATCGCTATCCGGAGAGGAAGAAGCGGCATCTCCAGCCCCCTGTTTCTCTCGAGAAGGCCTTCCTTTTCGAGGCGATCGAGGATCTCCCTGCGCTTGAGCGCCATTTCGCCGAGTGTGTAGGATGGGTCTATGTCATTGATGTTCAGGCTCAGGCCGAACCTCTCATGGAAGGTCACCTCCACCTCCATGAGCACTTTCATCCCTTTTGCCAGGGCCATGCCGGTCGCCATCCTGAACTGGTTCGCTATCGCCCGGTAGCTGCCGGACCAAATGGTAGCGCGCATCTGGGCGATCATGGCGCTCTCATCCCGCTCTACGAGTTCGAGGTAGCAATGGCCTTTCTGGTCGATCCGAAGGGATGCGATTTCGGCAGTGACGAGATACCGGTCAGGGAACCCGGTCTCGAGAACCGTTCTGATGAGCTGATTGAACTGATGGAGCGAGAAGATCCGGTCGATCATGCACCCTATTATATACAGACGCTCCGGCTATTGAAACAAGAGCGGATCACGGGATCATGAGACGGGGAATGATTTCCGCACCCACGGTTTCCTCCTGCTCATCAGCTTGAGGAACTCAAACCAGGCAATACTGAATAGCCCGGCTCCGAGGCAAATGATTATATCAATTGCATGGAGCACCGAAACATGGAAGAGGTCCCGGAGGAAAGGTGTAGCGAGAGCTGTTCCGAGAAAAAGCAATGTTCCCAGAGTGATAAGCCAGAGTGCCCTGTTCGGCATACGGAGGGTTTCCCAGATGGTCCGTGACCAGGAACGGTTCGAGAAGATGAGCCCGAGGTTCGCGATAATCAGTGTGGTAAACGTTAGCGCCCGGGCATCCTCCTCTCCCTGTCCACGATCCAGGGCAATGGCGAACACAGCCAGGAGGATTACGAGTACACTAAGCCCCTGCATGATGCTGAGGACCACTGTTCTCTTGCCGAAGAGGGGGGCGTCCGGCTTCCGGGGAGGACGCCGCATCACATCCGCCTCATCCGCCTCTGCCTCAAAAGCCACGGTGCAGGCCGGATCTATTATCAGCTCGAGAAACACGATATGCACCGGCAGGAGCACGAGGGGCCACTTGAAGAGTACCGGAATGAGCGACATGCCGGCAATGGGAACATGCACGGCGAAGATATAGGCGATCGCCTTTCTCAGGTTGTCGAAAATCCTCCGCCCCATCCTGACCGCCGCGACAATAGAGGAGAAATCGTCATCGAGGAGCACAAGGGACGAAGCCTCACGGGCAACGTCAGTGCCGCGTCCGCCCATGCTGATGCCGATATGCGCCGCTTTCAGGGCAGGAGCGTCGTTCACCCCGTCACCGGTCATCGCCACAACCTCACCGTTCGCCTTAAGGGCGTTGACGATCCGCATCTTCTGCTCGGGGACGACACGCGCAAAAATATTGACCGCCCTGATCTTCTCCTGCAGCTCATGGTCATCCATCCGGTCAAGCTCCTGACCGGTGATGCATCCATTCGCCGTAGGAAGACCGATCTCGCGGGCAATGCTCTCTGCAGTTCCAGGATAATCGCCGGTTATCATGATGACCCGCATTCCCGCCGCATAGCATTCACGGACTGATTCAGCGACACCGGAACGGACCGGATCAGCGAGACCGGTGAGTCCGAGGAACTGAAAGGTGAAGTCATGCTGCTCTTCGGGAAGCTCCGTAACCGTAAATGAGGATTTTGCGATGCCGAGTACCCGGAGGCCCTGCTCCGACATCTTCTTTACCGCTGCCAACAGAGTCTGCATCTGTTCATCATTGAAATGGCAGAGGTCGGCAACCGCCTCGGGCG
>JBLNHB010000362.1:0-6735 GCA_050268805.1 bacterium
CTGAAAGACCTGGGGGTCACGCTCCCCCAGACACTTACCGGACCACCTTTTTCTTACGATGTCGAAACGCAGGGCTGGTCTCTGACGGGCGCGCTCTTCAATCTTCCCGCGGTGGTCATCGTTTCTCTCCTTACGGGGATCGCCGCGATCGGCATCAGGGAATCTGCGGCGCTCAACGCGATCATCGTCTTCATTAAAGTTGCGATCATCGTCGCGTTCATCGCCGCGGGGGCCTTCTTCATCAAGCCTGAGCTCTGGCACCCCTTTATTCCTGACAACAAGGGCGTCTTCGGCGTCTTCGGGTGGAGCGGAGTGCTCAGAGGGGCCGGCGTCATCTTTTTCGCCTACATAGGATTCGATGCCGTCTCGACCCTTGCCCAGGAAACGCGGGAACCGAAGAGGGACATGCCCGTCGGCATTCTCGGCAGCCTCTTCGTCTGCACCCTGCTGTACGTTCTGGTCTCCCTTGTTCTCACCGGTGTCGTCCGGTACTCGGAGCTCAATACACCTGCCCCGCTCGCCGTTGCGCTCGATGCCATGAATCTCAGGATATTCACTCCCCTTCTCAAGATCGGCGCCATCGCGGGACTCACGTCGGTTATTCTCGTGCTCATCCTCGGCCAGACACGGATATTCTTTTCCATGGGGCGCGACGGGCTCCTTCCTCCCTTTGCGGCGAAAATCCATCCCGGATTCAGGACACCCTTTACGGTTACCATCATCACCGGGGCTGTCACCGCCCTCGCAGCCGCCCTGCTTCCCATCGGGATTGTGGGAGAGCTCGTGAGCATCGGCACCCTCCTCGCCTTTGTGATCGTCTGTGCCGGGGTCCTGATCCTGCGATATACCAATCCCGACGCTCCCCGCGTGTTCAGAGCGCCGGGGGGCGCCGCGACACCGATCCTCGGCATCCTCGCCTGCCTCTATCTCATGTCCGGCCTTCCCCGCGATACCTGGATCAGGCTCTTTGTGTGGCTCGCTGCGGGTCTCATCATCTATTTCAGCTACGGCATCAAGAAGAAGGTCAGGGAAAAGGCTTAATTCAACTCATCCACAAATGAGAAAATATTTCATAATAATTATGCAAATTATGGTAGAGTATTTCTATTCACGGCTTTTAAAGTCGTGAATGCTTCGGGCTCTTCGAGCCCGACAGTTTTTTATTTCTCCACAAAGTGAGGTTGAAGCATGGGAAAGAAGCTCTACGTCGGTAACATCGCATTCAGTGTGACGGAAGACGAACTCAGGGAACTCTTCGTGAAGGTCGGAGAGGTCGAGTCCGCCAAGATCATCACTGATCCCGCAACCGGCAGGTCAAAAGGTTTCGGTTTTGTCGAGATGACATCCGAGGAGGATGCCAAGAAGGCAATCGAAGCAGTCAATGGCACGTCCTTCAAAGAAAGAGCTCTCGTTGTCAATGAAGCAAAGCCCCAGCAGCCGAGAGAAGGCCGGGGACCCGACAGAGGCAGGGGCGGTTTCGGAGGAGGAAGGGGATCAGGATACGGGAAAGGGAGAAGATAATCTTCTTCAGAGACCAGAAGACCGACTCTCTTTCTGACTAACCCTTAGGAGGCATTAAGAGTAAGAGCTTTTCTCCGTGCTCGATTTCACTTTTCTGTTCTGCGAATGGCCACCTTTCATTCC
Organism: bacterium; assembly: GCA_050268805.1. GTDB lineage: Bacteria > Nitrospirota > Thermodesulfovibrionia > Thermodesulfovibrionales > BMS3Bbin05 > JBLNHB01. Next base: position 1,645 of record JBLNHB010000362.1, read on the forward strand.
CGCCGGACAAATACGGGTTCGTTTTGCCTGTGAGCTTCTGTTGCTCTCCATATCCTTCATCCTTCCCGTTCGTTGCCCGTCGAACGGATGTCCGCACGAAGCGCTTGCATGCCTTCGGGTCTGTGCTATAATGAATTAAATAACGACAGAATCAGGGAGTCATCATGAAACTCTGTGTAACAGCAACAGGGAAAGAACTCGATTCTTATGTTGCCGAGCATTTCGGCCAGGCCCCCTATTTTCTCATCATCAATACCGACACCCTGGCCTTTGAGGCAATCCCCAACACCACCCGCACGCCCGAGCGCGGCGGCGGGGCTTCTGCAGCGCAACTGGTCCTCGATAAAGGCGTCGAAGCAGTGCTCACGGGAGTCATCGGCCCTCAGGCGCTCACCGCATTCCAGGTCGCTTATGTCCAGGTCTATGTGGGCGCCTCGGAGATTGACAGAGTCCGTGAAGCGATAAACAAGTTCAAGTGCGGGGAATATAAGGAATCAACAAACCCCGTGGGCGGTCCGTGGCACATGGAAGTTCCGTAGCATCGGGGATCTTTCTGTTGCCGGGGATCTTTCACCGGCTCCATGGATACATTACATTCTGCATCTTCTTTCAAAAAAAAAGGCCTGCAGTTCTTGCAGGCCTTTTCTGTGAAAACCACGTGCCGGTAGCGCTTAGGGAAGTTCGATCGTCCCGGCAATTGCATCAAGCAGGGTGCGGGGGGCCGACACATGCGTGTCGTGAACAGCATAATCTCCCGGGACCGCAACAAAACCGGCATTTGTGCTGTCGCCGGTGAGGTACTGATAAAGCATCATGGCTTCAGGCACAAGAACGAAAACATCGTTCTGGTAACCGACAACTTGCAACACCGCCCCTGAATCGAGGGTGAATATCCCGGGGTCCACTGACGGTCGAGTAAAAGGAGGCAGTCCAGCCAGTTCGAGGCTGGCGAAGAGCGGTTCAGGGGCATTATAACCCTTGGCAGCAACTTCTGCTGGAGTCGGCGCGCCAGGCACTAACATCCCGCTAAAGTTCGTAAAGAATACGTAGGGCCATACCGCATCCGGGATGGAAATGTGCAGTCCCAGCGCTGGATCAAAGGCCACAAACCCTCCTATCACGGCCGCGGCCGTGCCGCTGTCGGCGAAATACCATGGGAGCTCGCGCGGTCCGACCGGGGCGAGCAGCACCACGTTCTTGACGTTGAAAGCCTGCCGCAGGTCGGTGCCCATGTCTCTGAGCGCCTGCTGGGTCATCTGGATCAATAAACCGCCCTGGCTGTGGCCGAGTATCGCATCAGGCCGAATGCCGATTGCCGGAAGCCTTTTGAGAACAGTCTGCAGGACAGTGACATGGTCGCCAAGGGTCAGATCACCGAACAGCATGCCGGTCGGCAGAGTGGTTCCCCCACGGCTCGGAAGATCGACCGCCACAATCTGGCATACTTTCCGGCCGGTCGGGTTTTCCTTGAAAACCTCTTCGGCAAAGGGCTCCCACGTCGCAGACGTGTGTGCTAATCCGTGTACCGCAAAGACGATCTTGCCGTAGCACGGATGTGGCTCATTGACATATACCTTTAGATGGACATCGACGCTCACACCCGGCCTGAGCATGACATCCTTCATCGTAATGTCAAAGTCCATATTTTCTGACTGCCCTGCCAAGGCGACACCTACAAGTGCAAAGAACAACAACAGCACCGCACCGATACCTTTGATCCCTAAATTTCTTCTCTTCGATTCATGGGCTTTCATCATAATCTTCTCCTTTCTCTCTCCATCAATGGAATGATTTTACTGAAAACAACTATCCTCCTTTCCCCTTTCTGTTTTGAGGCCCTCTTGGACACCACTCCCAACTTAGCGGTTCATGGACAAGCACCAATCTTGTCAGTCCCATAGGATAATTATTTTGGACCTGCCGATATCGGAGATCAGACCCTCCCTTGGCTGATACTACTTATCTATTCCTATTCATACCCTTTTTCAATGACTCAATTGCATCATTTTTATAACCCAAGCGTATTACCTTGAGATCAAATGGAAGGGAGGGACGCCTGAAGCATCTTCTTGTGGATCACGGGAAATTTCTTGTATTCGCCGGTTGTCTTTGCATTTGAATTGTGATAGATTGGATGCAAAGGGGAGGGAATCCTGATGATCGCCTGTCATATCCTCCGGAGAAACCATTTTCGAAACAGTTATTCATTAATGTAACAAGGGAAATTATTTCGGTATGTGTGCAAACAGTATCTATCAGATATTTCAAAACACATCTGACGCTGTTTTGGGCCTGGATAGAACATCCGCCGTCCTTTTTGAGAACAGGTCCTGTGAAAAGCTTCTCGGTCTTTCCTTCAACCAAGTAAAAAAAAGAAAGTGTTATGAAGTTATGAAGGGAAGAGATCTGGACGGCAATCTGTTCTGCCGGCCCAATTGCCATGTCTCCCGCGAACTTGCCCGGGGGAATCCGGTGGCCAGTTACGACCTCGTTGTTCAAGGTCCGGACGGGAAACCGATCATAGTGAATATAGGAACGTTCTCCGCGCCGAAACAGAGCGGAACAAAAATGGATATCATGGCGTTTCTCGTTCTCCGCCGCATTGACAGCTATGCCTTTCTCAGGCGACTGAAGAGTCAATTCAGTTTCCAGGCCAGCGCGCTCACGCCGGGCAGGCATCTCCTCACAGCAAGGGAGCTCGAAGTACTCGAACTCGCATCCGGGGGAATAGGCACTGAAGGCATCGCCGTCAATCTGTCGATCAGCCCGGTCACGGTCAGAAACCATTTCAAGAACATCTTCTCAAAACTCAATGTCCACAGCCGCTCCGCAGCGATCAGCCTGGCCCTGCGCTCAAATTTCTTCTAGACAAGGCACGTGTCATTCCCTTGCCATGCGGGCGGGACCTTCCCGTACCATTGACAGCCCGACAGATGTGCCGTATAGTTTAATTGAACTTCCATGAAAGAACCCGCGTGAAGGCACATCATGAAAAGATATGATGTTGTGGTTGTCGGAGCAGGCGATGTCGGCCTGGGAATCGCATTTCAAGCCGCGTCAGAGGGTCTGAGGACCGCACTCATCGATAAAGGAAGCGTGGGCGGGACCTGCGTGAATTACGGTTGCGTGCCCTCGAAAACACTGATCCATACGGCCGACAGGATCATGGAGTTCAGAGAAGCGATGAAAGTCGGCATCCGCGCGAACATAATAGACGTTGACTTCAAGGCTGTGATGGAGCGCATGAGGAGTATCGTCACGAACAGCACAAGCTCGATTCGAAAGGCCCTTGAAGACTCGGAACATATCGATTTCATCGCAGGGGAATGCCATTTCATAGACGAACACACTCTCCAGGCCGGCAACGAAAAGATACGGGGAAAGAAGATATTCATCGCCTCCGGTTCACGCCCCGCGGTCCCTCCTCTCAGGGGACTGGATGCGGTCCCGTATCTCACGAATGAAAGTGTGCTGAAGCTCGAGAAGAAGCCCGGGAGCATGACCATCATCGGAGGCGGATACATCGGCGTCGAATACGGTCATTTCTTCTCGGCCATGGGAACAAAGGTGACCATCGTCCAGAGAAACGCGAGACTCTTACCCCATGAGGAACCGGAAATATCGGAAGCGTTAAAGAATGAGATGGAGAAGCATATTGCACTGTACGTGGGCGTGGAAACCACTGAGGTCAGAAAGGACGCGAATGGATATACCGTCGTTGCGAAGGACATCGGCACCGGCGGGGAAAAAGGGATTTCCGCAGAGACGCTGTTTATAGCCGCCGGCAGAATATCCAACGCAGACCTCCTGAAAGTCGAGCATGCCGGAATCGAGACCGATCGCGCGAATTTCATCCGGGTTGATGACTACCTCCGGACGAACAGAAAGTACATATGGGCGCTCGGCGACGCAATCGGAAGGGCGATGTTCACCCATGCCGGCGACAAGGAAGCGGAGATAGCCTGGCAGAATGCAAGACAAAGGAAGAAGATCAAGATGGATTTCGGGTCTGTTCCGCATGCTGTATTCACCTGGCCGCAGATCGCGTCTGTGGGCCTGACCGAGGAAGAGGCGCGGAAAGACCACGAAATCCTTGTGGGCAGGGCGATGTATTCCGATACCGTCATGGGAGAGGCCATGGCGGAGCAGGAAGGTTTCGCGAAGGCGATCGTCGAGAAGGGCACCAAAAGGATCCTCGGGTTTCATATCATAGGCCCGCATGCCGCCATGCTCATTCAGGAAGTGGTCAATGCAGTGATACACAAGAGCGCCGTGCAATCCATAACCGGATGCATGCACATATTCCCCGCCCTTTCGGATCTCATACCGGAAACGCTGAACAACCTCGAATGATGATAAGCGCACCGTGAGTATTGTGTTTCGTGCAGCTTGAGGAGAGCGACTCATGGAATCACAAAAGAATATTTTACAGTTCATCGGAAACACTCCGCTCGTTAAGATTATGCGCATGGCCGGCAGTGATTCCGCCGAAATATGGGCCAAGCTTGAGGGGCAGAACCCGGGCGGCTCGGTCAAGGACCGGATCGCGCTTTCGATGATAGAGACCGCGGAACAGGAAGGGAAGCTGAAGCCGGGCGGGACGATCATCGAGCCGACAAGCGGCAATACCGGTATCGGCCTGTCCCTGGTGTCTGCGGTCAAAGGCTACCGGGTCATCCTGACGATGCCTGAGACGATGTCATTGGAGAGGAGAAACCTCCTCGAAGCCTACGGCGCTCAACTCGTTCTGACGCCGGGGGACAAAGGCATGATGGGAGCGTGGGAAGAGGCGGAGAGGATTCTGAAAAATAACCCTGCTTATTTCATGCCGCTGCAATTTGAAAATAGTTCGAATCCTGAAACTCACCGGAGAACAACCGCCGTCGAGATCATCAATGCGCTCGGCTCTGTGCCGGACGCCTTTGTCGCGGGTGTCGGCACGGGAGGCACCATTACCGGAAACGGCGAAGCCTTCAGGGAGAAGAGACCCGATATTTGGATCACGGCGGTCGAGCCTGCGGGCTCCCCCATCCTGTCCGGAGGGTCTCCCGGCAAGCATAGGATCGCCGGTATCGGCGCGGGATTCTTTTC
>JBLNHB010000363.1:0-6034 GCA_050268805.1 bacterium
GAGGAGTTTCCTCAGATCATACAAAAGTTGCGAGCGATTTCACCCTTTGCAGCAAAGGGGTGGTGAAGGAAGAAGGAGGTACGAACATGTACAGCAAGAAATTAATGGACCATTTCCAGAACCCGAGAAATGTGGGGGAAATATCCGATGCCGATGGTGTCGGTGAAGAGGGAAATCCGACGTGCGGCGATATGATGAAACTCTTCATCAAGGTGAAGGACGACAGGATCGTTGACGCGAAATTCCAGACCTTCGGCTGTGGCGCCGCAATTGGGGTGAGCAGCATGATAACCGAGATGGCAAAGGGGAAGACCCTCGACGAGGCGATGGCGATCAGCAAGGAATCCGTTGCAGAAGCCCTCGATGGACTGCCCCCTCAGAAAATGCACTGCTCCAATCTGGGGGCCGACGCGCTCCGAAAGGCGATTGAGGATTACCGGAAAAAGAAGAAATCCGCTTAACGATGGGGGAGCGGGTGAGAGAGGAATGAATCGGGAGAGGATAGTCTTGCCTGTGATGAGATTCCGGTAATGCCTTTTTTCTCCGGGTGTTCCCCCTGTATGGTATCCTTTACAAATTCTAAATCAACTGTTAATATACACAGTTATTTTGCGATTTCCCTGGAGAGGTGGCCGAGTAGGTCGAAGGCAGCCGCCTGCTAAGCGGTTGTGGGGATAAAACCCCACCCAGGGTTCGAATCCCTGCCTCTCCGCCACTGGTCATATGCTGTATGCGGATACAAATTCCTTGGGGAATTGTATATTTCTCGTCCATAGCAGGTGGACTAATGTGAAGGAGGATTCTATGAAGAGACGGTTGATGGCAGTTGCGCTTGTTTTCGCCCTCGTGCTGGCTTTCGGGGCATGCAAAAAGAAGGCTCAGGAGCAGGCTCAGCCGCAGGGAGGTGCCGGGGCTCCCGGGATCATGATGCCCAAGGGAGAGATCAAAATAGAGGTACCGGCGAATGTGAAGAACAAGTGGAACGCGGTGGTGCTGAGCATTGAGGACAAGGCCAAGAACAAGGCGCAGGATGTCACGGTGAATTTGGGGAGCGAATATGTCGTCCCGAATACCAACATCAAAGTTAAGGTCGGTGATTATCTCCCTGATTTCAGGATGGACGGACTTACCATTACGTCTTCCTCTGACCAGCCGAACAACCCGGCAGTCAATATAAAGGTATTCGAAGGCGACAAGGAGATCTTCAAGGGATGGCTCTATTCAAAATTCCCCTCGATCCATCCGTTCCAGCACGAAAAAATAGGACTCACCCTCAAAGAGGCGGTGAAAAAGGGATAAGCGGCAGCGCCTGTAGCTCAGCTGGATAGAGCGCCGGACTACGAATCCGCAGGTGGGGGGTTCGAATCCCTCCAGGCGCGCCACTTAAGATACAGTAATAATAGAAATGTTACTAAGGGGGTTGTGGGTCTATTGAAGACTTGCGACCCCTGATTTTTGTTTTGTTGATTTCTGATTCAGCTTCTGATCGAGATCGTTACAACCGAGGACAACACTCTGCTTCTGGAGATTCCCGCTCTCGTGCTCACTTCGATTTGATGTTTGATTGGTGAGCCAATAAACAAGTCTACGCGAAAAGGTGCAACTCGTCCCACTAATTCCGTCGGCAGTCATTGTAACAAACCGGTTCAAATGAAGAGAGGGAGGCAATTGCCTCCCTCTCTTCATGATTATGATGTTACGCCAGAATGTCTTACATGCACCTGGGTAACGGATCACAAATAACGGGTTCGTAATTGCCGTTATATACGCCAAAACACTTTAAGAGTACTGAAATAGGATCGACCGTGCAAACGGCCATTCCGCCGTCCAGTTTCGTAGTCGCCAGAAATCCGTGGGTAGGCTCCTCATTGAAAGGCGGAAAAGGTAGTCTATCCGAATATATCGTAAACGCAGCAGTTGAACCGGTGATCGAAGATTGTTCAATATTGAAGGTGCATTGTGGACAACCCGAGGCCATAAAATCGAGACCGATATTAATGACCCCCTCTTTGGCAACTGCTTTTACGTCGACCATTTCAATCGAAGATGAAGTGCGAATTCCCGCCGTGCGATTCGATCCTCCGACTGCAGTCGCCGTAACGTTTCTTAAAACGCACGGTGATGTAACGCCAGGCCAAATCTCTATGCCGGAATTATAGCCACTGCCTCCTGTCGCGGATGCGTCAACGTCAATGAGAGTAATAGAGGTCAAACTCTGAATGCCGATATTATGAACACCCGATCCCGATGCGATGGCCTTTGTATTCTGAATCAGGGCGCCATACCCCTCATTGTAAATAGCAATATTCTGTTGAGTGCTGGTGCCGGAAGCAATGGCTGTAACATTGGTGATTCGGCTCTGAAAACCCTGCTTGACCCAAATCGCAACGGCTTCATACTGTCCGGTATTTCTATATTCTACAGTGAGGGATCGAATTTCTGAATATCCTGCGCCCGCTACTATCCCGGTTCCCGTAACATTGAGAATCCCAACTATCTTTGTCACATTCACTCCCGACCCCTCAAGATCGACATAGGGTTTCATCTGAACAGGCGCTCCTGAGATAGTGTAAATACCCGGGAGTACCTTTACCAGATACGGATTTGTTTCGGAAGCATCAGATATAGAATTGAGAGCGGCAACCGGGTCTGTAAAATCTCCGCCGCTCTTAGCTACCACAATCACATTCGCATAGTGAGGAGCCGGGCCAACGGGGCCTTGTGGGCCTTGCGGACCCTCCGGGCCTGGTGTTCCAACACTGCAAACCCATCCGCTTGCTATTGTATATTGCAGGTACTGCCCATCCGGACAAACTATCCCCAATTTTGGCGCAGTCACTGCCCCATCCTGAATATGCCCTGTTTTCACACCGCTGCCGGTGTTTGTATTCTGTCCTGTTGACCCGTCTGCTTCCCTTATGTTTCCTGAAAGAACGTTATCACTTGCCCCCGCAAACGCAGATCCTGCCAAGACAATACCCATGATGATCATTACAGCCGACAATAAAACCGTGATTCTTGAAATTCGTGCTTTCATGTGCCCTCCTGTTGATAATTGATTGGCACGCCGCTGGTCAGTTTATGCAAAAAGAGCGTGCCTCGCCCTGGTATTTTCCACCTCCTTTTAGAAGTTTTCCGCGATGCAAATCATATCATAAAAAGACCTGAATTAGATAGATATCAAAGCCTGCATCTCAGATGCAGGGCTTTTTTATTCCATCAGACATCGATCCGTCCATTTGACATGTCATAATGTGTGGTGCATTCTTTTTTTTTGACCTTGTAGAAATCGGCTACAAAAGGTGATAGAATTTGGCCAGCGGGTTTTGTCTCGCCATGACATGGGAAAGGAGGATCGTCAAGTGGGGAATGAGGGGAGAGAAAAACTGTCTTATCACGTTATCCATGCTTTTTTGGCAGCGCTCTTGCTTTTCATGCTTTCCCCGTCTCAGGCATCTGCGGTAACCTCGTCAGGAGAATCGAGGACCTATCTCCAGTTGAGGGAAACATCGGGCTCGGACACGTATGCGCCTCTCTATGAGTATCTCAATCTCAATCTCGAGAAGATCGGCGGCAAAGATGTTTCTCTGTATTTTGGCGGCTGGCTGAGCTACGATCTCGCCGACGAAAGCTTCAACAAAAGGTATGACAACGAACTTCAGTATTTCTATCTGAGCATCAGCGAAAAGTCGGGGAGCGGTACGTTAAAGCTTGGCCGGTTTTATGTATTCGAGGGGGTTGCTGCAGCGGAACAGGTCGATGGTTTGTACGCCCAGCAATATATCGGCGGCAGGCTGGGAATATCCGTCTACGGTGGAGTACCGAGGGAAACGTCGTTCGATAATGAGAGGTCTGGAGATTACATCTATGGCGGAAGGATTTCCGACGGAATTCCGGGGATCTATACACTCGGCGTCTCCTACCTCAAGGAAAGCAACCAGAGTGATGATTTCCGTGAAGAGGCCGGTGTTGACCTCTGGCTGAGAATGACCAAAAAATTGGAACTCCAGGGACATTCCTTCTATAATGTGGAGACCTCCGGGTGGCAGGAACACTGGTACTATTTGACGCTGGGTCCCCTTGCCGGCCTTTCCATCCGTCCTCAGTTTTCCTCGATCGATTACGAACACTACTTTACTGCAGTTAAGAACAGCGCCTTCTCCTTCACCCCTTCAGCGATTAACCCGAAGGAAAAGATGCAGATGATCGGAGGGGAACTAGAATATGCATTTTCCAAATCTTTTTTGATTGCCGGCGACTACAAGAATTATAATTACGATATCGCGGGCGATGCCCACTATTACGGGGGCAAAATAGCCTATCTGGCTCAATCATCGGACTACACCAAGAAAGGAAGCTTTGGCGCTGCATTTCACCGGATGGATGGAGACACCAAAGATCTGCAATATGACGAGTACCGGGGATACGGCTCCATCAATTTCGGGAAAATCGATTTCGCCGTCGATCTCTTATATATCTCCTATGATCAGGAGATAGACGGAGAGGATGTGGCGTACAGTGCTGCCGGGTCGCTCGGTTTAACCTTGAGTAAGAGTGTCCGCCTTGCCGGTGATGTGGAATATGGGAAGAATCCTGAATTTGACGAAGACGTCAGAGGATTCTTGAAACTACTCTACCGGTTCGGCAGTTAAAGAGGGAGGAAGAATATGATAAGAAAATCGTTCAAGATAATCATTATCACGGCGCTTCTGATCGGCATCGCCGCTCTATGCTCTTTTGCCGAGTACAAGAGTGCGGTCACGCGCCATCCGGTTGAGATTACATCCGCTCCTATCTGCAGCGATTGCCATACCGATGAGCGGGCTGTTTTCAACCACACCGCTGATTATGCGAAGAAGCACGGGTTGTACGCTTCCCAGAAGGTGAATATCTGCGAAGGCTGCCACAGCACCGCGTTCTGTACAGACTGCCACGCGAACAAGGAGGAACTCAAGCCGAGCGACAAGTATAAAGACTCGCCCGAGAGATTTCTCCCTCATAGGGGCAATTACATAATCCAGCACAGGATTGACGGGAAAATCAATCCGGCCCCCTGCATGAAGTGCCACGGCCGGAAGAACAACGCGAGGTGCAAGGCATGTCACAAGTAAGAAAACATATATTCACAATATTGATCTTGTCAGGCCTTCTTGTGTTATTCGCGGGTTGCAGCGATAAGAACGACCAGGCGAATTTCGATTCGGATTCGGGCCGGCACCCGTCCGGTTGGGCTAATCCAGATATTCACGGTGCGGATGCAAAAGCCAAACCAGGGTCAAGCGGCTTTGCTTCTTGCCAGCCCTGCCATGGCGATGATTTTTCAGGAGGAATTTCTCAACGCTCTTGCTTTTCCTGTCACGGGGTAAATGCTCCCCATTCACGAGCACCCTGGAGGAATGGCAGGACCCATACAAATACTGATCAGGGAAATGCGCCGGTCTGTGGCCGCTGCCACGCGAATGGACAGAACTCTTCAATTCAGCCTTCACCTCCTGCACCGGCAGGGACCCCCTTTGGCTGTTTCAATAATACTCTCTGCCATGGAGAAGGAGTCCATCCAGCAGGATGGGCTAATCCTGATCAACATGGCCCTGTTGCAAAGGCAGCTCCGAGCAGCACTTTGGGATTCTCTTATTGCCAAGATTGTCATGGAAATGATTTGAATGGCGGATCCGCGGGCGTTTCCTGTCTGAACTTCGGTTGTCATGACGGGGGAGATCCCAACAATGTTCCGCCCCATGCACCAGCGCCCTGGCGTTTCTCAGGAGGCTCGTTGAGAACCCATACGAATACAGATCAGGGAAATGCAGATGTCTGCGGCCTCTGCCATGCAGCCCCATCCGCTACGCCTCCCTTCGGCTGTTTCAATAACACCCTTTGCCACGGTTCCGTTGCGGCCCCCCATCCAGTTCCCTTTACTGACCCGGCGTTGCACGGTCCGCCTGCGAAGGGTGATCTGATTGGATGCCAGCCCTGTCACGCAAACCCGCCGGCGGGGAGTGAACCGCAATTCAATGTCCCGATAGGGAATCTC
>JBLNHB010000364.1:0-3461 GCA_050268805.1 bacterium
ATTCCGCTCAATCAGGGACGGCTATGCATCCGTTGCCCTCGCAGGAGGCTCTGATGCGCCGCTCTCCCCGATTTGTTTCGAAGGCTATGGGGCCATGGGCGCCCTTTCGAAAGGCCAGGGGCCGGAAGCGAGCCGCCCTTTTGATACGGACCGGGACGGATTTGTCCTCTCAGAGGGTGCTTGTGTCCTCGTTCTCGAAGAATTCCGGCACGCGCAGGACAGGGGAGCTGTCATCTATGGTGAGATAGCAGGATATGCCGGGGGTGCGGATGCTTTCCACCAGACGCGTCCGTCTGCTGAAGGCGAAGCAACGGCCATGAAGAGAGCTCTCCTGAATGCATGCATCGATGCTTCAGCCCTCGGCTTCATCAGCACCCATGCAACGGCAACACGGATCGGAGACAGGATCGAGGCAGAGGCGATACGGTCAGCCTTTGGAAACGACGCTTCCCGAATTCCGGTCGCAGCCTTTAAATCATCTACAGGCCACATGCTTGCCGCCTCGGGTGCCTTTGAGGCAGCGGTTTCCCTCATGGTTCTGAGGAATCAGATCATTCCTCCTACCTTGAACCTTGATTCAAAGGACAGAGAATGTGATTTGAATGTTGTAACAAGAGTATGGGAGATAACGGCTGATTACGCGATCGTCAACTCTTTCGGGTTCGGCGGGGTCAATGCCGTACTGGTCATCCGGAGAGGAGGGGACCGGTAGATTCCGGCCTCCTCCTCTTTCGTGATCTTACCTCTTCAAAGTGATATACCGTGATGACCCTTCTCTGTAAATGAGAAGCAGGATATCCTTTGCAGGGCCGGCCTTTGCGAGTGCTTCCTTGAATTCCTTGATGCTCTTGATCGCCTTCCTATTGACCTCCCGGATAACATCTCCTTCCCGGAGAAGCCCGCGTACGGGACTGTCATCGGTGATGTCCGAGATTATGACGCCTGTTACCCTTTCAGGTATGTTGAGATTCTCCCTTGCATCGGCAGTGATCTCGCTGACCGTCACGCCTTCGAGCACAGTGTTCGGTTCCGGTCTTGCCTCAGCCATCTGCTCTGGCAGTTCTTCTATCTTGACGCTGATTGTTGTCTCTTTCTCATCCCTGATGACTGTCAGGTCAACGCTCGTCCCCGGACTCGTTTCGGCGACCATGTTCCTCAAGGACCCACTGTCCTTGACCTCTTTTTTGTTGTAGCGGATGATGAGGTCTCCTCTCTTTAAGCCTGCCTTCGCAGCCGGGCTCTCATCGACCACGTCCGAGATGAGGACGCCCTTGTCGGCCTTGATTCCGAAATGCTTAGCAAGCTCGGGAGTGAGGTCCTGGATCGTGACGCCGAGCCACCCTCTGATGACCTTCCCCTTCTTGATCAGGCTATCCATAACATTTTTTGCCATGTTGCTCGGAATCGCGAATCCGATCCCCTGATACCCTCCGGAGGTTGAGAAGATGGCGGTATTGATGCCGACCAGTTCAGCCTTGGAATTGACGAGCGCACCGCCTGAGTTGCCGGGGTTGATCGCCGCATCGGTCTGGATGAAGTCTTCATAATCAGCGATGCCGACGTTCGCCCTTCCCACGGCACTGACGATTCCCATGGTCACGGTTTGGTTCAATCCGTAGGGATTTCCGACAGCGATGACCACTGACCCCACCTTCAGTTTTTCAGAATCGCCGAGCCTCAGGATCGGAAGGCTCTTCGCCTCGATTTTGATGACCGCGAGATCTGTCTTCGGGTCAGAGCCGATTATCTTTCCCTTGAATTCCCTCTTGTCGAACAACAGCACCTTGATCTCATCGGAATCCTTCACAACATGGTTGTTCGTGAGGATATACCCATCATCGCTCACGATTACCCCCGAGCCGAGGGCCGATGATTTATATTCGCGTTGACCGCCGTGGGGCTGATCACCGAAGAATCTCCTGAAGAACGGGTCATCGAAGAAATGATCAAAAGGAGTGTTCCTCATCTTGACGACTTTCTCGGTGGAGATGTTGACCACCGCGGGTGACACGGACTCCGATATTTCCGACAGTGCCGTCCCCAGCTTGTTCAGGAAATCAGAGCTCTCCCTGCTGATCTCCTTGGTCTGGGCATGGGAAGTAAACTGAACATCGAAGCGGGAAGAAATGGAGAGACCGATAATGATGCCGATGAGAATGAAGGTGACAATGCCCGCAATAGTGATCTTTCTGCTCATGAATAATTTCCTCCTCGATCGTGGAAGTTTTTGCTTTTATTATAATAATCCCGGGGATTTTCTATTTTCAAGGAATGCTTAGATGACGATCTTCACGAGGCGATATGACTCAGTCCTGCCCGATACTCATCTCCTGTTCTGCTCACCCACCGGACGATTCCGTACCGGGGGATTTCACCCGCTGCCGGTTCGACAATGGTTATAAATGTTCCTGCTATGAGAGGATAGTCTGTTATGATCGAAAAGCCTTCGGGGCAGATATCGACGATGGTGCCGTTCAGGTGAATGTCCCTGACGGTGCTTTCTTCATGGACGATAAGGCGGAACCCGATGGGGCATCTGCATTCAGTCCGATCATGTTTTCTTCTTCTCAATCCTCAGCCTCCTCAAAATAGTCCTGTTTTTAGGGTAGCATTCCTTCCTGCGAGTTGCAATAAGAATTTTATCATTTCCCCCAAGGAAGCGTGGATTTTGGCGAAGGGGAACGATTTGCTATACTGTTTGAAGAGGTAAGCGGTCATTCAGAAACGGAACAGGTGCTGATGAAAATTGCGACCTATAACGTCAATTCCCTCAGGGCGCGGCTCTCACTCGTGAAGGACTGGCTGAGGAAAGAATCGCCGGATATGCTCTGCATTCAGGAAACGAAAGTACCTGATGAATCCTTTCCCCGGAATGATCTTGAGGCGCTGGGATACGATGTCGCCTTTTGCGGTGAGAAGACCTACAACGGGGTGGCGATTATCAGCGCAACTCCACTGGACAGTGTCCTCCGGGGTTTCACCGATGGGACCGGAGGGACCCGCTTGATAGCCGCCGATGTCCGGGGTGTTCACATTGTGAATACCTACGTGCCCCAGGGGGTCAGTCCCTTTACTGAAAAGTTCAGGGAAAAACTCGATTGGCTTGAACGGCTCTTCGACTATTTTCGTGAGCGATTCACCCCTGCCAAGCCCGTTCTCTGGGTCGGGGATTTCAATATCGCTCCTGAACCGATCGATGTGTATGACCCTGTGCTGCTGGATGGCCACGTTTCCTTCAATGACGAGGTGCGTGCTATGCTCGAACGGTTCAGGCAGTGGGGTTTCATCGATGTGTTCAGGCTGCACCATTCCGAAGGCGGCCACTACTCGTTTTGGGACTACATGATCAAGAACCCGGTGAAGAAAGGCATGGGCTGGCGCATCGACCACATTTGGGCTACCAAGACATTGGCACGAAAATCGAAAGACGCATGGATCGATATCGACGCCCGTCTCTCTTT
>JBLNHB010000365.1:0-2772 GCA_050268805.1 bacterium
AGACAGGCCGGCGCCGCGATAAGGAGCATAACTGCTATCAATATCCGTTTTATTCTTTCCATTCGGTTGTCCTCTCTGCCCGCATTATGCACAAATATGAGCGGGTGTGGCGATAAAATTCTGTGCATCGCGATACCTCAGTGTAAATCTATTTCTTCAGGAGTTTCCTCCCCTCTCCGACCCGTATTGTTATTTTAGCCGTATCGAGATACTCAAGGTAGGGAAGCGCATATTTCCTCGTGGTATCGAGGAAGTCCCTGAACTCCGCAACGGTCATCTCCTGCTTCTTTGAAAAGAACTCCTTGAGCCTGTCGAGGAGCTTGTCCGCGTTCTCCTTCGAGAGGTATATCGAATCATTGATCCTCACTGCCTTGCCCTCCTTGACAAGGATCTTCAGGATATCCCCGATCTCTTTCACATCCTTGGAGAGAGCCTTCGCGACCTCCTCCTTCGAAGGCGGTTTGAAAAGGTTCCGGTGAATCATATCATAAATCTTTCCCTTCGCCGCCTCGTCAACACCCGACATGGTTATCGTGAAATCCTTGAGCCTTACATCTTCGCCACTCGCTACGATATCGGGTATTCTCGACAGAAAAGACATGAACATCCTGTTCTCCATCCTGAGCTTTCTCCTCACCTCCTCCTTGGGCATCCCGGGTTTGAGGGGATTTTCCCGGTGAAATTTCCGGAGTATCCCGGTCAGGGACTGCTGGAGGCCCGTGAAAACCTCCCTGTGGAAGAGCGTGGTATCGATGAGCAGAACAACCCCTTCTCGCTTCAATGTTTCCATGCTCTCCCTGATCGCATCACGCTGCTCGTCGATCCACCCTTCGAGGGAATTCACGGTCATGCCCTGCGAGCCCATGCTCCTGAGCTTCGCCGAGAGCTTTTCTTTCAACGGCTTCGTATCAAAAACAACGAGATCATCGATGCTGTCCTTCTTTCTCCTCCTCGAAGGAACCGAATCGAGCACGATCCCTCCACCGATCGTCTCAACAGGCGAGAGCCGCCTGATAACGAACCGGTCTCCCGCCATAACGATGATCTTGTCCTGGAGGCGGAGCTGGCAATAGGCCTTCTCTCCCTCACTGATACTGGCGGCGTTATACAGAATCACCCGTGCAATGACTTCAGATGTTCCGATGTGGAGATGGACCTGGCTCCTGCTCTTCACCTCGGGCGATTCTCTGAGGAGTGTGATTGCCGTGTCCAGGACTCTGGTCGGGATTATTTTGTCAGGAGGCACGACGACATCGCCTCTCCCGATCTCGTCTTTTTCGACCCCCTGGAGATTGATCGCAACCCGCTGGCCCGCATGAGCGGTCCTGATCGTTTGCCCATGGCTCTGGAGCCCCCGCACCTTGCTCCTGACTCCGCTCGGCTGAATCTCGACTGCATCATCGACAGACAGGCTTCCGGAAAGGGCTGTTCCGGTCACGACGGTCCCGAACCCCTTGAGCGTAAAGACCCTGTCGATGGGAAGCCGGAAAAGGCCGTTGGAACGTTTCGGTTCAGTCCTGAGGGCAATTGCATGTATCTTTTCCTTGAGCTGGTCGAGATTATGGCCGGTCTTTGACGATACCGGGATAATTTCCGTGCCTTCAAGAAAGGTTCCCTTCACGAATTCTCTGACCTCTTCAATGACCAAATCGAGCCAGTCTTTGTCAACGAGGTCGGATTTCGTCAGAGCAACGAGACCTGATTTAATATTCAAGAGATTACAGATGGCGAGGTGCTCCCTGCTCTGGGGCATGATCCCCTCGTCCGCAGCGATGACAAAAAGCACGATATCGATTCCGCCGGCGCCGGCGAGCATGTTCCGGACGAGCCGCTCATGCCCCGGAACATCGACGATCCCCACGTCGAGGCCGTCCGGATAGGAGAGGTCGGCAAAACCAAGGTCAATAGTGATCCCCCGTTCCTTCTCCTCTTTCAACCGATCGGGATCGGTTCCGGTGAGCGCCTTGACGAGTGCGCTCTTGCCGTGGTCAATATGCCCGGCTGTGCCCATGATGATGTAGCGCATTGTGTGTTCCTTAATGTAGAAGGGATTGGGGATTTGGGATTAGGGGTTGGTCAGAGGCTCGTGCGAATCCCTAACCCCCAACCCCGAACCCCTCAGTTAGTCTTTTTTTATACTATACTTCACCGCGACTTTCATGTCTTTTCTCAGAGAATTGTAAACCGAGCAGTATTTGTCTTGCGAAAGAGATATGGCCCGCTGCATTTTCTTGTCCGTTATCCCCGTGCCGACCACGGTGATGGCCATCTCCACGGCAGTATAGTATTGGGGCGGCGTAGGGTTCCTCTCGCCGGCAATGTCGATCCTGAAGCTCTTGAGATCGCACTTCATCTTCTGAAGGAATGAGACACAATCGATTCCCATGCATCCCGCGAGGCTTAAGAGAAGGCTCTCGGTGGGCATGCATCCCCATTCAACTTTTGCATCGAATTCGATCGTATACCCGCGCATCGTCCTTCCGGTGAAGATGAGGTCCTTGTCCCACGTGAGAATCCCCTTGGTAGCGGTCGCAACCTTCGATTTGTAGTCCCCGAGCTCTCCTTCAAGGCTGTGGATTTCTTTCTCTTCAGACACGTCTTTCCTCCCTCAAGCAAATCTTTTTCCAAAACCGGTTCATTATACCAACTTGATGGGAAGCAAATCATGAGAGGAGCCGAGGATTCAAGGATCCAATGGGATCAAGTTGTCAACGGGGATTCCGGGAGTTGAGACCCGGGGAAAGAAATGCCGATGCTGTAAAAGGGTTCAAA
>JBLNHB010000366.1:0-3268 GCA_050268805.1 bacterium
TCGAGAGCGTGGCCATCCTGGACCGCGAGGGAGATCAATATACCGTGGAACCATTCGCGCCTGCTTTCGATTATAAAATCAAAAAAGAGATTTCCGGACCTGAGGCGATAAAACAGGCGGAGGAGTTTGTGAAGTGGCATCCCTCCGTTCTTGACACCTGGCTCCAGAAGATCATCGGGCCGGACGGCTCCGTCATCGGATATGAGCTGAGGCCTCTCTACCGTTCCTTCGACTACGGGACGAGCGATGTGCTCGATATTTCCTACAGGGCATCCGAAGGCACGGTAAAGGTCTATATCAAGCTGAAGCCCGAAGTCGAGAGGATGCAGCAGGGAGACGACGGGCGGCCATTCGGGCATTTTCGGTAATAGTGCCAATCCATGAACCAGGGGTTTGACCTTACAAAAAATATCTGCGGGAGGTTTTATGAGACTTGCGGTGCTGTTACTCCTTTTTGCGTTCTTAAGCGCTCCTGAAGTTTGTCCGGCAGAAGAGGTTGGGAGCATCAAAGTTATCATCACGGGCTTCAAGAATGACCATGGGCAGGCACGGATAGGATTGACCACCGCCCGGGAATATGATGCATCAGAAGAAGAGAATTTCAAAGGAGCCGCTGTGAAGATCAGCAGTGGGCGGGCTGAATGGACGTTTTCCGGTGTGCCGTATGGAGAGTATGGAGTGCGTGTCTATCATGATGAAAATATGAATGACAAACTTGACCGGTCGTTCTTTGGCATGCCGGCCGAGGCATATGGCTTATCGAACAACGCACGGGGACGTTTTAAGGCGCCCAGCTTCGATGCAGTAAAGTTTAAGCTCGACTCGGATAACATCACAATTCAGATAGAAGTAAAATGATGGCGTGCACAACCCGAAGTCCTCGGATTCGAGTGTCAATTACACTTGCAGACTGCTTCTTGTAATCGTTGAACCGAGCCCCCTCAAAAGCATTGAAGATCATTTTTGGAAAGTCTTACTTGAAGATACTGAGTTCTTTAATACCTTTTCCCGAAATCCTGCCTCGTCAACAATCTGACAACCGTAACAATGTTGCCCTTCCACTTAAAAACAGCCCTGTAATCTCCTATTCTCAGTCTATAGAGGTCTTTGTACCCTTTGAGTTTCTTGATGTGTTTGCCATCGGGATGGGGATTGCCTTCAAGTCTCAAACAAGCCTTGAGGATTTGATCAACCTCATTATCCGGGAGGTGAGACAAATCCTTCTCGGCTTTTTCAGTAAAGACAACCTCGTATTTAGGCACGCTTTCTTGCCTTACGAAGATCCCTCAGGGGTATTATTTTCCCCTCTCTCATGTCCTTGAGCCCTTCTTCAATCTTCTTCCTTATGGTGGGGCTGTGCTGAATCATGTAATCTTCAACCTCATCTTCAGTCAGCGGATATATTACAGCAGCAGGTTTTCCCCTTTTCATGATGATCACATCCTCGCCTTTTTCGACCAGACCGATTATGCCGGAAGCATCTCTTTGAAGCTCCTTCACATTTGCAAATTTCATAGTTAACCTCGTATGTCTTTTTGTATATACAATAGCCAAATAATCAAAATAAGTCAACAGAAGCCTCGTTAAAATGTCACGACAAGAGCGCAGGGTGAAGCCAGCATCCTTCCCCCCCATCTTCTCTTCCCTTTTCGATCATTTAATGATACTATGAAATCAGAGCACAATCTACAGTGCACAAGGACGTTCAGCTCGCCTCGGTGTCAGCCTATGAATGCGGGGCCGCGATGTCCTCTTCCCACGCGATCAAGGAGCTGTTTTCCCTCGCCATGCGAAATGGACTGGGGGAGAAGGACTTCGCCGCGGTCTATCAATATTTAAAGGGGAAAGCCTGAGCACGTTGAAAAGTGAATTTTCCATTGACAGTCTCTCTCTATTCTGATATAAGGAAGGCCGGGGAAGAAGCGCCAAGAGGGGGCCTTCTGAAGATAAAAACCGTACATCTTTCTTCACACCGCGGAACCGCCGAAAAAGCGACGGTCAGCACCCGCCGTGAGACTGGTCATGCAAGCGATGCGGTACTCGGCTGGAGCAATCGGGTGAGCTATCCCTGCGGGGACGGAGCTTTTCCAGCAGGGCACCCCTGCGCGCAGAGTCTATTTTGTCGAGCGCGGCATGGTAAAGCTCTCGGTCTTACTTCCTGATGGCCATGAGATGATCGTCGCCCTGCGACGGAGTCACTGGCTCATCGCCGCGCCTGCGGTCATTCTCGGCAGGCCTTATTCTTTTACGGCAACGGCAATTACGAAGTGCTCTCTCCGGTCCATGCCTGCAAAAGAATTCGTCAGATTGCTGAAAAGGGACATCCGGTTTTCGTGGCATATCAACCGTATCCTGAGCAGGGAGATCGCGAGCAAACTGGACCAGACGGTCAGCATGGGCTGTCTAACGCCAAGAGTGAGACTTGAGGAATTCCTCGGTGCGCTTATCGCCGAGCATGGTGACCGAGATACAGGGAAACCACTTCTCCTCAGTCTCCCGATCAGCCACCTGGACCTCGCCCGGATCATAGCAGTCACGCCCGAGCACCTCTGCCGCATGCTCAGGGACATGGAGCAGGAAGGCATCATAAAGCGCGATAAAGGGATGCTCGCCGTGACTAATTCAACGGGTTTTGTTCAGGCAAACCCTCTTTAGGACTTCCTTCATGATGCCTGTTTTTCCTCTGACCCGGGCGGATTCACGAGCACTCGTGCCAGGTCCGCACGGTGTGCGTATCGCGGCGATAGGACTTATCTCCCCCGTAGACGAGCACCCCCGGCGCGGACGACCGTTTCGCCAGCGAGTGGTAGTAACTGAGGCCGCTGAAGGACGATTCGGCGATTGTCTCGCCGGACTTGATCTCCACGGGAATGAGCTTCTTTCCCGTGTCGATGACGAGGTCCACTTCATGCCCGGTGCGGTCCCGCCAGAAATACAGGGGAGGCGTTTCGCCGGCATGGGCGAACGCCTTGTAAATTTCGGACACGACAAAGGTCTCGAAGATCGCCCCCCGCAGGGGATGGTTCACGAGATCGTCGGGGTTGCGGACCCTCAGGAGATAACAGAGCAGTCCGGAATCGAGGAAGTAGAGCTTGGGACTCTTGATCAAACGTTTAGAAAAATTCTCGTGATGGGGCTGCAGAAGATGTGCGATAAAACCGGCCTGGAGCACCGAGAGCCATTGCCGGGCTGTGGTGTGGGAGACGCCGCAGTCCGCCCCCAATGAGGAGAGGTTGAGCAGTTGTCCGGCCCTGCCGGCGCAGAGCCT
>JBLNHB010000367.1:0-9991 GCA_050268805.1 bacterium
CTGAAGAAGGAAGTCACAAAGATGAAGGAGAAGCACGGGGTCGTCCCCGGCCTCGTTACCATCCTCATCGGCATGGACCCAGCATCGGTCAGCTACGTGACCGGCAAGCAAAAGACGGCGCATGAACTTGGATTCCATTCGATCCAGGATAACCAGCCCGAGAACCTCTCCGAGGCGGACCTGCTCAAGCTCATCGCCAAGTACAACAAGGACCCGAAGATCCACGGCATTCTGGTCCAGCTTCCCCTGCCCAAGCATATCAATGAGAAGAAGGTCCTCAACGCCATTGACCCCGACAAGGACGTGGACGCCTTCCATCCGGTCAATGTCGGCCGTCTCATGATCGGCGGGGAGGAGGCGAAGTTCCTGCCCTGTACGCCCGCAGGCATCCAGGAGCTGATCGTCCGCTCCGGCTATGACCCGTCGGGCGCCGAGGTGGTTGTCGTGGGCCGCTCGAACATCGTGGGCAAGCCCATCGCGATGATCATGCTCCAGAAGGGGAAGAAGGCGAATTCGACGGTCACGGTGGTGCACACGGGCACAAAGAACCTCGAAGCCCACTGCAAGCGCGCAGAGATCCTGATTGTCGCCGCCGGCGTGCCCGGACTCGTGAAGCCCGAGTGGATCAAGCCGGGAGCCTGCGTCATCGACGTTGGGGTGAACCGTGTCGGCGAGAAGATGAGCGAGAAGACCGGCAAGATGGTTCCCATCCTCAAGGGAGACGTGGACTTCGACAAGGCCAAGGAGATCGCCGGGGCCATCACACCTGTGCCGGGCGGCGTCGGACCGATGACGATCACCATGCTCATGAAGAATACCGTGACCTCGGCAAAGCTGCACGCCGGAATAGCGGGATAACGAGAGTGGATACGGGAGAAATAATCAGGTCACTCCCCTTCAATTCCCCCCCCTGCAAAGGGGTGAATTGACTGGTGCAGTCTATTTGCAAAAGGAAATGAGCAGGTGGTATAGTAACTCACGATCTCCTCGTACCAAGGATTCTGCCTGCAATTCAGCTGTATCCCGGGGAGTTATCATCTGTCGATTGAACAAGAACGGAAAAACCTGAACCAGGAGAGGCTATGGCACTGAGTAAGACAGAGTCGGCAACACCACCCTACAGGCCTTACGGCGCAGACATCAAAGAAACGAGACCCTATTCGCCGTGCCGGGCAGCGTGCCCGGCTCACACGGACGTTCAGGCCTATGTGGGCCTGATCGCCCAGGGCAGGTACACCGAGGCCTTCGAGGTCATCACAGCTCCCAATCCGATCGCTTCGGTCTGTTCCATGATCTGCCATCATCCCTGCGAGCAGGCATGCAGGCGCTGCGGCGTGGACGAGCCGTTGGCGGTCAGGCATTTGAAGCGGTTCGCAATCGAGCAGTCCAAGGAGTATCGGCGGGCCAAGCGCAAGCTTGTCCAGAAGACCAGGGGCAAGAGCATCGGTATCATCGGCTCCGGTCCATCGGGACTGGCCGCCGCGAGAGACCTCGCCGACTTCGGATACGGCGTTACGATCTATGAGCGCCATCCCGTGCTCGGCGGCATGCTGTCCTGTGCGATCCCTCCCTACCGTCTTCCGAGAGAGATGCTGAAGGAAGACATCGACGACGTCGTATCCAAGGGCATCGAAGTGAAGACGAACTGCGAGATCGGTCGGGATGTGAAGATCGACGATCTTACGAAAAAGCATGATGCGGTGCTCATAGCGATTGGACTTTCCCAGAGCCGCTCAATCCCGATCCCGGGTGTGGATGGTCCCGGCGTGCTGCTCGCGATCCCGTTTCTTGAAGACGTTGCCTTTGGACGGAAGCCCAAACTCGGGAACAAAGTCCTCGTCATCGGCGGCGGAAATGTGGCGATGGACGTTGCACGGACTGCCCGAAGGCTCGGCGTGAAGAACGTCTCGATGGTTTGCCTCGAAAGCGCAGAGGAAATGCCGGCATGGAAATGGGAAGTTGACGAAGCGGTTGAAGAAGGCATAACCATCAATCACCGCTGGGGTCCGAAGGCGGTCAAGCGCGACAGTGACACGGTCAAGGGCCTCGAGGTAAAGAAGGTCAAATCGGTCTTCGATGCGAACGGGAGGTTTAATCCCGCATACGATGAGAACCAGACGACCTTTCTCGAAGCGGACACAATCATCATCACTATCGGCCAAATGTCGAACCTCTCGTTCCTGAAGGGCAGCGCAGTGAAGATCGACGAGCGGGGCCGCGTCGAGTGGAACCCCGCGACACAGATGAGCAGCGCCAGGGGCGTGTTCCTCTCGGGCGAGGTCGTGACCGGTCCGGGCTCTGCGATCGCAGCCGTGGCGAACGGCCACCGTGCCGCTTTGGCGATCCATCTTTATTGCCAGGGCGAGGCGATCGAAGGGAAACTTCCTGTTCAGGAGAAAGAAAAGATCGCGCAGCTCCCTGCGGACGTGGCTGAAAAGATCGCCAAGGAACCGCGACAGAAGATCAAACACCTCGCTCCCGAGGTGCGGTGCGACACCATGGTCCACTTTGAGATCGGCTACGATGAGGAGGAGGCGCTCAAAGAGGCCGGACGATGCCGGGGATGCGGAGGCGGCGCAATAGTTGATCAGAAGAAATGCATGGCATGCCTCACCTGTATGCGCATCTGCCCCTACGGCGCTCCGGTGGTCCAGACCTATTCCGAGATACGGCCTGAATACTGTCAGGCGTGCGGGCTCTGCGCGCCGGAATGCCCCGGGGAGGCGATCAGCATGGTGAGCTACGACGTGCGGGAGATCAGAAAGGCGCTGCCGTCGATTATCGGCACGGTGGACCCGAAGCGGCAGGAGCCGGTCATCGTGGCGTTCATGTGCACGCACCACGTCGGCGTGCTGGGATTCGATCTACCGAAGAACGTGCGCTCCGTTCCCGTGCACTGCACCAGCCGCATCGATATTCTCGATCTCCTCAAGGCGTTTGAGTCCGGCGCCGACGGGGTCGCGGTGGTGGGCTGCAATGATGGAACATGCAAGTACAAGGGAATAAGCCGGCGGGTGAGCGCGCGGGTCAAGCGGGGACAGGAATTGCTCGGGATGCTCGGCATCGGAGCCGGCCGCATCGAGCTTCTTTCTGCGGCGTCCGGGAACGGCGGCAGTCCCTATACGGCAGTGTGCGCCGATTTTTCTGATCGTATCAAGAAGATGGGATTGCGTGCGTTCCGATAGCCTCCCGAGCGAACAAGGCATATCATTATATAAGGAGTAACGAACAATGATCATTGGATCACAAAAGCCAATCGAAGAAATCTGGAACATGGTAAGGGACTTCAAGAAGGTCCTCGTGTTCGGCTGCAACACCTGCGTTGCCATCTGCCACGCCGGCGGGGAGAAGGAGGCCGAGACTATTGCGTCCCTCATCCGCATGCGGGCAGGCCAGGAAGGAAAGAAGATGGAGGTGAACCATCTCGGAGTCATGCGCCATTGCGAGCCTGAATATTTCGACCCGGTCATGGACGAGGTGAAAAAATACGATCTTATTCTTTCGACCGCCTGCGGCGTGGGTGTCAATTTCCTGTCCGACCGGACCGGAACGATCCCGGTCTATCCCGGTATTAACACCTCGTTCTACGGCGCAGTGGAAGCGCCGGGGTTCTTCAAGGAACTCTGCGCGGGCTGCGGGAACTGCATCGTGCACCTGACCGGCGGTCTTTGCCCCATCGCTCGCTGCTCCAAAACGCTCATGAACGGACCCTGCGGCGGAACCAACAAGGGCAAATGCGAGGTCAGCCAGGAAGTCGACTGCGTCTGGTACCTCATCGTTGAGCGGATGAAGAAGCTCGGCACGCTCGAAAAACTCTCCGAGATCCAGCCGCCAAGGAACTGGTCTACCTCGCGGGACGGGGGACCGCGCAGGGTGTCGCTCGAACATATCCGGGAGTACGAGGAGAAGGAAGCGGCGAAGACCGGGAAGTAGTCTCAGACGGTCAGCAATTTCGGCGACGAGGCCCGTTTCGGTTGCGTCGTTCGTCTCAGAGGCGTAGCCGATGGGCGCTTGACAATGCGGGTTTCGTTCCCGTTGGACGTGACCGGAACCAAGGAAACTAATAATTTCGGTTTGAAGCACGAGGAGGAAGAGAAAGAATGAAAAGCGGAAGCAACCTTGAACGAGTTATCCTGAGCGGACAGCCTGCAGTTACCGCAGAACTCGGACCGCCGATGAGCGCGGATGCCCACGAGGTCGTTGAGAAGGCCCATAAACTGAAGGGCTGCTGCGACGCGGCGAACATCACCGACTGCCAGACTGCCGTTGTCCGCATATCGAGCATCGCCGCCGCTGTCATCGCCCTTCGGGAGGGCCTGGAGCCGGTCATGCAGATGACCTGCCGGGACCGTAACCGCATCGCCATCCAGGCGGACCTCCTCGGCGCTGCTGCGCTGGGACTCAAGAACTGCCTCTGCATCGCCGGAGACCACCAGAAGTTCAGCGCCGCGGGAAAGCTCAAGGGACATCCTGGAGCAAAGAATGTTTATGACGTCGACACCTGCCAGCTCGTGGGCATCCTCAAGAAGATGCGCGACGAGGGATTGCAGGAAGGCGGCGATAAACTGGAGGTGGCGCCCAAGTTCTTCGTCGGCGCTTCTTGGACCCCTATGGGAGACCCCATTGATTTCAGGCCGATCAATCTCAAGAAAAAGGTGAACGCCGGCGCTGATTTCATCCAGACCCAGGGTATCTATGACGTCGAAATCTTCCGTTCGCAGATGGAGAAGATCAGGAACATGGGCCTCCATGAGCGGACCGCGATCCTCGGGGGCATTATCGTGCCCCGTACTGCCATGATGCTCAAGTACATGGACTCCTCGGTTGCGGGCGTGTCTGTTCCCAAGGCGCTCATCGACCGGATGGGAAAAGCCAAGGACGCTGCAGGCGATGATAAGAAGAAGGCCAAGGAGCTGCAGGAGGCTGAGGGCATCAAGATCACCGTGGAGCTTATCCACCAGGTCCTCGAAACGCCGGGAGTGAAGGGCGTTCACATCCAGGCGATCGAATGGGAGAGCGCGATCAAGGACATTGTCCAGGCTGCGGGCCTCTATCCGAGGCCGAAAATCGCAGAAGCATAGTCTTTGGGATTTGGTGTTGGGGATTTGGGATTAGTAAAGACTTCCTGTACTAACCCCCAACCTCCGGAGTAATCATCAAATCTCTCTCCTTAACAGCTCTTCCTCACCCTTTTTTTACGACTCCCATTTTTTGCATGTTCCCGAGTTGCAGCCGGGGCAGTGGCCTTTTTTCTTCCAGACGGAGCGATAGAGAAGATAGACCGCTCCGGCGATAATCAATGCCATCAATAAAATATCTGTGAATGCCATGGCGAACCTCCGTTTTTTTGGTAGGGGCACGTTGCAACATGCCCCGGCAATCTGACCCTTTAACCTATTCCCAGCATCTTTCCTCCCTGATAAATAACAAAAGCCGCAAACCACGCGAGGACCATCTGATAAGCAAACGCAATCCCATACCACTTCCATGTGCCGAACTCCTGTCTCATGGCTATGGCGACGACGATGCAGGGCATATAGAGAAGGACAAAGACGATGAAGGCAAAAGCGCTCAGCGGCGTGAACTGGTTTTTAATCACATCCCTGAGGGGTGTCCGCTCCTCCTTTTCTTCAGCGGACTCCTCGCTGCTCAGACTTGCCATCCCAAAGGTGGAAAATATATTCGCAGCAGAATGCCTAACAGCGCTTGCAAAGGATATCCCCATCTCTTTCAAGTCATCCCTCAATGTCGGCTGCTTTTCTCCTGGCGGCTGATTGCTGTCTGCTGATTGCTCTTTGGTAACATATATCTCGCCCATTGTTCCCACCACGATCTCTTTGGCGATCAGGCCTGAAATCAGCGATGATGCAGCCTCCCAGTTTCCGAATCCGACGGGTTCGAGCACAGGCGCCACTGCCTGTCCCATCTTGCCTAAATAAGAGTCTTTCTTATTGTCAACGCCCCAGGGCAGATTAAGGAGGAACCATACAAGGATTGAAACCGCGAGTATATAAGTTCCCGCCTTAATGAGAAAGTGCTTGCCCTTTTCCCATGTGTGTATCATGAGACTCCTGAATGAGGGCATCCGGTAAGGAGGAAGCTCCATGATGAACAGGGGGGATTCGCCTTTAAAGAGCGTCCTTTTGAAAATAACGCCCATGAGGACAGCGAGACTTATTCCCATGACATACAATGACCACAGAACAGTACCCGCCTGTGCCGCAAAGAAGGCTCCGATAAAGACGACGTACACGGGAAGCCGTGCGCCGCACGACATGAGGGGGATGAGGAGGGCTGTAAGCGCCTTGTCCCTCGGGTTTTCGAGGGTTCGTGTGGCGTAGATCGCCGGGACGTTGCATCCAAAGCCGAGCAACATCGGTATGAAGGATTTCCCGTGCAGCCCGATTGCGTGCATCGCCCTGTCCATGACAAAGGCCGCACGGGCCATATATCCGCTTCCTTCGAGGAAGGTAATGAAGAACATCATGGCGAATATGACGGGGACAAACACGAGGACAAACCCGACGCCTGCAATGATCCCGTCAATGGCAAGGGAGGCCGTCCAGGCAGGGGCATGGATGAAGCCGAGTATGGCCTCCGTCCATCTCTTGAAAGGCCCGTTAATCATGGCGTCTATCCAGTCGCCAAAGGGCGCGAAAACATCAAAGGTGAGCTTGAACACAATCCACATGGCGGCAAGGAATATGGGTATTCCGAGGAATCTGTTCAGGACGATCCTGTCTATCTTCTCGGTCACTTCAACCTTCCTGAAATCCGGCTTCCTGAGGACTTCATGGGTAAGCCCTGAAGCCTGAGCATATCTTGCATCGGCCATGAGCGACTCGATGTCCTCTCCGTGAGCCTGCCGCAGGTGCCGGAGCGTTTCACCAAGAAGTCCGCCTTCATCGAGGCCGGTTTCTTCCAGGATGTGTTGGTCGCCCTCCATGATCTTTAAAGCGAGCCATCTCAGGGGATACCCTGCCGCGACAGTGTGATGGTTGCGTCTCAGATGGCCCTCCAGGATGCTCGCTGCGGATTCGAGGTCTTCACCGTAGTGCAGACGCTTCGGCCGATGCCCTTCGGCATCATCCGCCATCTCTGTAACCGCCTTTAACAGATCGGTCAATCCCGATTTTTTGGTCGCTACGGTCGGAACTACGTTAACCCCGAGCGTCCGCTCTATGGTCCTGGTGTCTATCCTGTAGCCCTTCTTTTCAGCTTCATCATGGATATTCAGGGCAACCACCATAGGGATGTCCAGTTCCAGCAGTTGGACCGTGAGATAGAGATTCCTTTCGAGATTTGTAGCATCCACGACATTGACGATCACATCAGGTTTTTCGTGGACGAGATAGTCCCTTGCTATGATCTCTTCCTGCGTGTAGGGGCTCAGGCTGTATGTGCCCGGAAGGTCAACGAGGTTGATCCTCCGGCCTTCATGTTCGAATGCCGCGGTTTTCTTTTCCACGGTGACCCCGGGCCAATTACCCACATGGAGCCTTGTCCCTGCGATGGCATTTATCAAGGTTGACTTGCCGGAATTCGGATTCCCCGCAACTGCAACAGTAATAGTTTTCTGATGCATGATGACGGATGCTCTATCGGATACATGATGCCTGATGCCTGAACACGATACCCGATGCCTGATGCCCGTGTTTTCTTTGCCGTATCCTTTATCCTTTATCCTGCATCCTATATCCGGTATTGTCTTACTCATCTCACCACCTCCACTTCAATGCCTTCTGCCTCTTTTTTTCTGAGGGAAAGGTTGTAGTTTTTTATGATCACTTCAATGGGGTCGCCGAGAGGGGCTATTTTCTCCACCTTTACCTTTTCTCCTACCAGCACACCCATATCCATAAGCCTCCTCTTGAGAGGGCCAAGTATCCCAATTTTTGTAATTTTCCCGTGCTCGCCGGGTTTTAACATCGCAAGATTCATTACTCTTTCCTCCTCACCATTATTTTCATTGCCATACCGCGACCTATGGCGATCCTTGACCCGTCCACCTTTAAAAGGAGAGGTCCGCGTCCTTCGTTGTTCAGCATTTCGATTATCTTGCCCACACGCAGTCCCATATCCTCGGCATGGCACAACTGACTCCTGCTGCTTCCGTGACCGCAATGCTTTTGTCCCTTTATCTCTACAATTTCCGCCTGTTCACCGCTGCTCAAAAGCCCAAGGGGCGCCATCGTTTGTATCCTCCTTTTTGTGAGATCCTCTCATTTTTCTCTTCCATTGAAATCAAAATCTCCACGCGAGTCCTGCGAGGAGTGCATAATCCGTTTCGGGTTCATTCAGTCCGACCTTTGCGCCGACATCGACGTCGAGATTCTCTGAGACTTCGTAAATAACGCCGCCAATGAGGAAGGCGGGGTGGGTATTCACGTTCCTGTCGGAATTCCGTTCGATGCCGATATTGGCGACGAGTTCGAGACGCTCCACCGGTTCGTATTCCGCGGCCAGCGAGGCGTGCCAGAGGTTTTCCCGCTCGTCCACCTTGTTTTCATTCCTGATGTAGCCCAGATTCGCGTGGAACTCCCAGGGGTCCGTCTCGACTGAGGTTATGAAGAATGCGCTGTAGGTTGGTTTGCCGGCGCCAAGGCCGCGCTCATCGTCGCCGGTGGGGAAGGTAACACCGGGCTTAAGTCCGAAACTCAGTCCGTCCTTTTCATAGAACCGCCATTTGAGCTCGAGTGAAATGTCCGAGAGACCGTCCTCGGTGTCTTTCCGGCCGGCCTCTTCCAGCCTGATGCGTTGATAGGGGATGCCGAGAACGGCGTCGACCGTTTCGACCACGCCGTAGGAGATCACGGACGCAAACGCCAGGGTGTCTGCCTTCGCGCCATTCTCATCCTCATGGCTGAATTCGCTGTTCAGTTCGATCTGGAATTTTCCCCTCCCCTGGGTGCCCGTGTCGTCCGTGATGAGGGGATGCGCGGCATGAGAGACGCCTGCGGCGGCCAGGGTGAGGCAGAGAGCGGGAATGAATCTCAGACAGACAAGCTTCTTCGACTTTGACACTTTCAAGTCCTCCTTCAGGATTTATCGTATGCGGCAATTTTTATAGTAATGATAATCATTATCAATAAGAGCATAAATTTTTTTATTTACACTTCCGGCAGAGGCCGTAGATCTCGAGCTTATGCCTGAGGGGGGTAAACCCCTTCGCCTCGGCGAGCCTCTCCTGGAGCCTTTCGATTTTGGGGTCGCTCACCTCGATGAACGCGCCGCACCTGGTGCAGATCAGATGGTCATGATGATCGTGCCCGACCTTCTGTTCATAGCGGGTCTTCTGGTTCCCGATTTTGATCTCCTCGGCGATGCCCGATTGACAGAAGAGGTGAAGGTTCCGGTGGACCGTGGCGAAGCCGATCTCGGGATATTTCCTTGCTATCCGGGCATGGAGCTCCTCGGCGGTGATATGACCTCCTGCGGACAAAAAGGCATCAAGGATAATATCGCGCTGCTTTGTGCGCCTGAACCCTTTCTCTCTGATATGGGCTGAGAGTATTTCCTGTGCAGATTTCACATACATGCCTTTTGATGTTGATAATCGCTATCATTTAATCATAAACCGCCTGTCCGTGTCAAGTGCCCATGAGCCTTCTTCACCTAATCATTTCTTTGGTGCATTGCCTGATGCTCGAAGAATCAGGTTCCCGGCGCTCCTTGAAAATAGAGCACCAAAACACCTATTATTGTATGTTGGGTCTCTTTCAGAGAAATGAACTTCCCCAGGGAGAAGGACGCTTGTCGAAACTCACCATCCAAGATGTGCAGAAAAGGAAGACCGAAGGACGGAAGCTGACGATGCTGACGGCGTACGATTACCCCTTTGCCCGGATCGTCGATGAGGCGGGAGTTGATGCGATCCTTGTCGGCGATTCCCTCGGCATGGTTGTCCAGGGTCTCGACAACACCCTCCCCGTTACCATGGATGAGATGGTCTATCACACCAAAATGGTATCCCGCGCGGCACAGAATGCGA
>JBLNHB010000368.1:0-2702 GCA_050268805.1 bacterium
CCTTTCGTCGCAACCATGATACCGCAGCCGGTACCGCAGAACCTGCAGACGGCTTTGTCCCACCGCCACCCGGCCTCGGTTATTTTCGCCACGGCTCTCAGCTCATCGGGAACCGCCATTCCGATCGCGGTCGCCGCAGAAACAGCTGCAGTTGTCTTCAGGAATTCTCTCCGCGACAGTGACATATTCGCTCTCCTTTCGGTGGTTACCAAAACATTCTTTGAGAATACTTGATCCCGTTCCCCTCTTTCTGTTGATAAATAGTTTATTTCATTGCTTCGATAAAATTTTCTCAATCTATGGTAGTTGTGACCAAATCATCTGAGTTGGATCAACTACTTGGTGTGTTCAACCGTTACCAGCTTTTCCTGGACCCCATAGGGGTCCTTGAATTCGACCTGTTGATTGAATTTCAGTTTCTTCTTTCCCCTCTCATCGAGATACTTGCTCAGTTCGAGATTTACCTTGAGAGGCACATCTACGCCGGCTTTTGCAAGTGCTTGCCTGAGAAGACCTTCGGCCTTTCCCGCAAAGGCTACTGCGTCTCCGAGGTTTCTCGCAGCTTCTGTGGGATTGTGGAAACCGATTGAATTCTCGGCGCCGATATAGACACCACGGTAGAAAGCCTCTTCATAATAGTCCTTGGCCTTGTCATACAGGGTCTTGTCAATGTTTTTACCTGATGCCCGGGCATTGTTCGCGATCTCGAAAAGCTTGGCTACGGTAGCGGTGGCATATCCGGCGCGGATCATGAGAGAAACCGTCCTGTCCTGAATGGTAACAATTTGGTCCTTTAGCCATTCGACGCTTTCCGTATGACATTGCATGCATGCCTTCAGCTCGGCCTTGAGCGGACTCGTCACCCGATGGTCCGATACCTTATACGCGCCCACTTTTGTATACGGCATATGACAGTCTGCACAGGCGGCGCCCGCCTTCCAGTGGACGCTGTTCGTCGAGAACAGTTCAAACTCTGGATGACGGATGAATCCCAGTTTGAAACCCGTCACTGTCTGTTTCCATTCACCATACGACGGATCGCTGCGGATTACTTTGATGATGTTCTCGACGGGGATATTTCCCCACGTGCTGCCCTGCCACGGGAAGAAGAGGCCGGCCGATTTCATCTCCTGATCTTTCGGGATGTTATAGGTGACATGACACTGGGCACAGACCACACTTCTCATCTCCTGACGCGTCAGCTTCTGAGGATCAACTCCCATATCCCTGAGTGCTTTCACCAGCGTAAATTCCCGTGCGATCTTCAGCGACATATCCTTGTTATCGTGGCAATCGATACATGCAACCCCGAGTTTCTTGTGCTGGTCCGGGATCATGGCATGGATATCCTTATAGGATTTCTTGTAGTAATCCGGCCCCAACTCTTTTTCGAGTTTTACTGCGTAGGGCGATTTACAGGAAAGGCAGACACCGCCGGCCTTTAACCGTGCCTCATCAATCTCGAGCTGATCCAGTATCATGTATGCATGGCCTCTCGGCTCATTGTATTCGATCCCGAACCCCCAGCCGCTGAACAGGAGGGCCATGTAGGGGAACTCAGACAGCTTGTCGTAGGTGATTCTGTCAGCATCAAAGCCTCTCTTGTATTTGCTCTTCCCGGCCGGAGTAGGCTCTTCCGTTTTCTTCCATAGTTCATAATTGGTCGGATATGCCTTGCCCCACTGAGCCGGGTCCATTTCCCCATCTGCGATCTTTACCGGTTTGACCGGTTCCGTCTTAGGAGGGGGGCACCCGTAAAGAAACAGCAGCGTTGCCACAAAGACCAGGAAAATGACAAAGAGTACGTTCCTTCTTTTATTCATTTCGGACCTCCTGTTCAAAGAGTTTCTATTGCACCGCTCCGTTTATGTGCGATTCTTCTGTGGCATTCCCAGCACTGCCTGTCGTGATCAATAAGCTCTACCGTTGTTTCATGACATCTAATGCAATTCCTTTGTAATACCTCGGCGCCATGAGTGGTTAGTTTAATATGTTCAGGAACTCTCCCTGAATAGAAGACCACTACATCTTTGAGTCCGTCGATGGTTTTCCACACATAATGGACGCCCATGTTCTGATGCGGCAGATGGCAATCAGTGCAATTCTTTCTCCTATGCGCTCCGGCATGACTCCACGCATCAAATTCAGATTCCATAACATGGCATCCTGAGCAAAAAACCGGCGATTCGGACCTTGCCAGCAGATTCGGCGGACCAAAGAACAAGAAGAGGGATGCGACGATCCCCACACCTGCAATAATGAGGAGATACAGGGAAATCTTCTTCGATCTGGTCCCACTCATTGTATCACCTCCTTTGGCACGATGAACTATTCAGCATTTGAAATTAATTGGGTTGCTCGTACAGTATTTCCCGCAATTTCACTTTTGAACTGACACCGCAGGCGCAGCAGTTGATGCCGTCTTCTGCGCCATCGCATCGTCGATGATCTTTATCCCTTTTTGGGATTCATCGACGGATCTCGTGAGCGATTCCCTTGCCATTTCGGGATTATGAAACCCATCCGAGTTCTCCGCTGTCCAGAATTCCCAGAGTATGTGCGCCCTGAGATGCTGGTCCTGAGCCTGCTTGATAACGGCACCATCGACTCCCGCTTTCTTCGCAGCAGCTATCCTGTCGATCAGCGTCGTGAGCCAGTATTCTGCCTTTCTCATCTTCCCTTTTCCATATGCTTTTATGGAA
>JBLNHB010000369.1:0-3148 GCA_050268805.1 bacterium
ACAAGCTCATGAAAAAAGCGATTTCAGTGGCTAAGCGGGTCCGCACCGAGACGAAGATCGCTGAGAACGCGGTCTCGATCAGTTATGCCGCTGTGGAGCTTGCAAAGAAAATACTTGGTGAGCTCTCGGACAAGTCCTTCATGCTCCTCGGCGCCGGTGAGATGGCCGAACTGGCTGCGAAGCACCTGGTCAATACCGGCGTGAGAGAGGTGATCGTGGCAAACAGGACGTTCGAGACAGGGTGCAGG
Source organism: bacterium (assembly GCA_050268805.1). Taxonomy (GTDB): domain Bacteria; phylum Nitrospirota; class Thermodesulfovibrionia; order Thermodesulfovibrionales; family BMS3Bbin05; genus JBLNHB01. Next base: position 249 of record JBLNHB010000369.1, read on the forward strand.
CTCGCAGAGGAATTTCAGGGTCGCGCCATTCGCTTCGAGGAATTCCAGGGTGAAATGGCCCATGCGGACATCGTCATCTGCTCGACCGGCGCCCCCCAGTACGTCCTCACCAAAGAGGACATGCACAGAATCATGAAGCAGCGAAAACACAAGCATATGTTCATCATCGACATATCGGTCCCGAGGAACATCGACCCTGAGATCAAGAATGAGGACAATGTCTACCTCTACGATGTGGACGACCTGCAGGGTGTTGTCGCCACCAACATCACAGAGCGGAAGAAGGAAGCGGACCGGGCGGAGCAGATTGTCATGGAAGAGATCGAGACATTCCTCAGATGGCAGGCCTCGCTCGATTCCGTTCCGACCATCGTGGCCCTCAGGAACCAGGCAGAGGAGCTCAAGAACCAGGAACTCGAAAAACTCTACAATAAGTGCTCTCACCTCGATGAGTCCACCCGGAAGGCGATCGAGTATATGGCCAACGCACTCATGAACAAGCTCATCCATCCGCCGACCGCCGCCCTGAAGGATGACGTTGAGGACAGGGACATGCTCATTGCGACCATCAAGAGACTTTATGGCATCAATGGAGAGGACGATGAAAAAAAATAAAATGGTTATCGGCACCCGGGGTTCCAAGCTCGCCCTCTGGCAGGCCGAATGGGTCAAGGCTGAACTCGAGCGGATGCATCCCGGCCTGAGTGTTTCCCTCCAAAAAATAAAGACCACCGGCGACAAGATCCTCGATGTCCCCCTCGCGAAAGTCGGGGGCAAGGGGCTCTTTGTCAAGGAGATCGAGGAGGCCATGCTCAGGGGTGAAGTGGACATCGCCGTCCACAGCATGAAGGACGTACCCACTGAATTTCCCAAGGGCCTCCACCTCGCTGTTATCTGCGAGCGCGAGATACCGCTCGATGCCTTCATCAGTCCGTCCTCTGGCCGGGGATTCAAATACACGACGTTTCAGGACCTGCCGAAAGGAGCAATTGTCGGGACCAGCAGCCTCAGGCGCTCATGCCAGCTCCTCAATATCAGGCCCGACCTCAAAATAGCCCAGCTCAGGGGAAATCTCGAGACCCGGTTCCGGAAATTGAATGAGGGCCAGTTCGACGCGATGATCCTTGCCGCTGCCGGCGTGAAGCGGCTCGGCTGGGGCGACCGGATCACCCAGGTCATCCCTGCCGAGGTGAGCCTTCCGGCGATCGGCCAGGGGGCCATCGGCATCGAGTGCCGGATCGGGGACAAGACCGTCAATGATATGATCGCGCCCCTCGACCATCGTGAAACGTCGATCTGCGTGAGGGCGGAGCGGGCGCTCCTGAAGAAACTCGAGGGCGGCTGCCAGGTGCCGATCGCTGCCCACGCCCGGCTCACGGCCGATACGATCCAGATTGTCGGTCTCGTCGGCGAGGTCGACGGAAGCGCCCTCATAAAGAGCTCGATCAGCGGCCCTGTGAACGATTTCGAGACACTCGGCATCGCTCTCGCCGAGGATCTCCTTGCCAGGGGTGCAAAGCGCATCCTCGATGAGGTCTACGCGAAGAACGTTCCGCCGATCGACGGAAAGATCGCGAGCTGAGAAGTGTCCGCGTGCGCGTATTCCTGCCCTGTGTGCTTCCCTGTTCTTAACCCGAACACTGTTGCTCAGCGCGGTTACAACCCATGAAACCCGGCAAAGTCTTTCTCGTCGGCGCCGGCCCCGGTGACATAGGTCTCCTGACAGTCAAGGGCCTCAGATGCCTTCAGAGTGCCGATGTGGTTGTCTATGATTTCCACCTCAATGCGCAAATCCTGAATTATTTGAAGCATGAGGCGGAATTCATTTATGCAGGCAAACGCGGAGGGCATCACGAGATGTCCCAGGAGGACATCAACCGCCTTCTCATCGAGAAAGCACAGGAAGGGAAAACCGTCTGCAGGCTGAAAGGCGGAGACCCCTTTGTCTTCGGCAGGGGAGGAGAAGAGGCTGTGGCGCTCGCCGCTGAGCACATTCCCTTCGAGATCGTGCCGGGTATCAGCTCCTCGATCGCCGCGCCTGCGTATGCAGGAATTCCGCTGACCCACCGGAAATATTCCTCTTCCTTCGCTGTCATACCAGGCTATGAAGACACAACCAAGTCAGACAGCTCCATCGACTGGTCGAAGCTTGCCACCGGCGTTGGAACACTCGTCTTTCTCATGGCAGTGAAGAATTTCGAGGACGTGGCAAAGAAGCTCATCGAGCACGGCAGATCGGCCCAAACGCCGGTCGCCGTCATCCGCTGGGGGACCCGCGCGGATCAGGTTACCATTACCGGAACGTTAGAGAGCATAGCCGGTATCATTAAAGAAAAGGACATCAAGCCCCCCGCGGTCACTGTTGTCGGAGAGGTGGTCAAGCTCAGGGAAACATTGAAATGGTTCGAGGACAAGCCGCTCTTCGGCCAGAGGGTCCTCGTCACCCGCGAGACCGTAGAAGGGTTCGAGCCTCTGGAAGAGCTCGGCGCAGAGATCATCGCCTTCCCGACGATCGAGATCGTTCCCCTAGATGATTATACGGACCTCGATCGATGCCTCAATAACATATCGTCTTACCATTGGATCGTTCTCACGAGCGCCAACGGGGTGAACTATTTCTTTCGCAGACTCTTTGCCCTGAACAGGGACATCAGAGACCTCAAAGGCATCAAGATCTGCGCTGTCGGCGACAAGACCGCCAAAGCAATAGCCGGGTACGGGATCCGGGTCGATATGGTGCCTGATGAGTTCCGTGCCGAAGGTCTCCTCAAATCATTCTCCGACCTCTACGCCGGAACGCTCAAGGATGTCCGCATCCTTCTGCCCCGCGCTGAAAAAGCGAGGGAAGTTTTCCCCGAGAAGGTGAGAGAGAAGGGAGGCCTCATCGATGTGCCGCCTCT
>JBLNHB010000370.1:0-3246 GCA_050268805.1 bacterium
GCTCAAGGAGTTCTTTTCAAAGAAGCAGGAGATGACCGTTGCGGAGTTCAGGGACTTCCTCGATACCACGAGGAAATATGCGCTTCCCTACCTTGAGTATCTCGATACGGCGAAAATAACAATACGAGTAGGAGAGGTGAGGAAGCTCCTGAAGAAATAGATTTAACCCAGGTGATTCATACATTCTCTACGTAAGAAATTTTATCGCCGCACTCGCTCATATTTGTGCATAATGCGAGGTAATGAGGATAACCGAATGGAAAGAATAAAACGAATATTGATAGCAGTTGCGCTCCTTATCGCGGCGCCGGCCTGTCTCCATGCGGAGGTGAAGGAATACGAGCTTGAAAACGGGCTCAAGGTGCTCGTCATCGAAGACCATAAAGTGCCGCTCGCCACGTTTCAGATATGGTACAAAGTCGGCTCGAGGAATGAACCCGCCTTCAAGACCGGCATCAGTCATCTCCTCGAGCACATGATGTTCAAGGGGACGCCCAAGTACGGATCAAAGGTGTTTTCACGGCTTGTGCAGAAAAACGGGGGCATGGACAACGCATTCACGACCTATGACTACACGGTCTACTTTCAGACCCTTGCCTCCGACCGGATAGACCTTTCGATAGAGCTCGAAGCAGACAGGATGGAGAATCTCACCCTCGATCCCAAGGAGGTCCTGTCGGAGCGCGATGTCGTGCTTGAGGAGCGGCGGATGAGGTATGAGGACGATCCCCAGAATGCGCTCTTTGAGGATCTCATGGCTGCCTCCTTCGAAACACACCCCTACCACCACCCGGTAATCGGCTGGGAGTCCGACCTTAGGTCGATTACGAGGGATGACCTCTTCAGCTACTACAAATCCTATTACGCCCCGGACAATGCCTTTATCGTTATCGCAGGCGATGTGAAGGCGGATGAAGTGGTCAAGAAGATACGGGACCGCTTTGGGAAGATCCCCCGGGGGAAGAACAGAATCGACGTGACTTCCGTTGAACCTGAGCAGCGTGGAGAGCGGAGGGTCTACCTTGAGAAAGAGGCCAGGCTCCCGTACGTCATCGCCGCGTACCATACCCCGAACTTCCCTGATGAAGACAGCTATGCCCTTGATGTTTTGAGCGCTGTTCTGTCGGGAAAGAGCGGGAGGTTATACCAGAGCCTTGTCTACCAGAAGAAGATTGCCCTTGAGACCTATGCCGACTATAACAACTTCATGAAGGACCCGATGCTCTTCTTCCTCGGAGGCACGGCTGCGCCGGGGAACGATATCAGCGTTGTTGAGAGGGCTCTGTACGAGGAAATAGACGGCCTGAAGGAGAAGCCTCCTGCACCCGAAGAAATCCAGAAAGCGAAAAACCAGGTGGAAGCGTCCTTCATCATGGGCCAGGATTCGCTCTTTGCTCAGGCGCGGATGATCGGGATGTTCGAGTTCCTCGGCGGCTGGAGGATGAAGGATGTTTACCTCGATGGAATCCGCAAGGTGACGCCCGAGGACGTCCAGCGAGTTGCCGGAAAATATTTCAGCCGGTCGAACAGAACCGTCGGGATCTTGATCCCGAAAGAAATCAAATAACCATCCGCCATGGTACGGTCACCGGAGATCAGGATGAAATACACTGGACAGAAAATGAAAAGAGCGCTCTTTATTGTTTCTTTTTTATTGCTCCTCTCTTCCCCCTCCTTCGGTATCGATGCTTCGAGGGAAGAACTCGGGAACGGCCTGGTTGTTCTCCACGCCGAAAAGCACAATCTTCCTATTGTCATGGTCACGCTTCTGATAAAAGCTTCTCCCCTTGATGAGCCTTTAGACAGGGCCGGGCTCGCAAACCTCACCGCTGCATTGCTAAGCGAGGGGACCAAGAGACGCACATCTGAACAGATCAGCAGAGAACTTGAATTCATCGCCTGCAGCGTCAGCGCATCCGCGGGGGAAGATTACACGCTGCTGACGATGTCAGTCCTGAAGAAAGAGGTGGAGAAAGGATTCGATATCTTTTCGGATGTTCTCTTAAACCCTTCTTTTCCTGAAGATGAGATAGCCCGTCAGAAACAGCTCATAAAGGGGGCCCTCAAGCAGCGCGAGGAGGACCCGGCGTATGTCGCCGACAAGGAGTTCAAGCAAGCGGTATACGGAACGAATCCCTATGGCAGGCCTGTTTCAGGAAATACAGAAGGAATTGACCGTATCACCCGGAACGACGTAGCCGGCTTTTACAAAAAGCATTACCTTCCCAATAACAGCATCCTGTCCGTTGCAGGAGACCTGACAAAAGAGGAGCTATCGTCCTTGATGAACAGGTATCTTGCCTCATGGCAGAAGGGAGAGACGCCCTCCAGAGAGAAGCAGAGATTGAAGGAACCCGGATCGATACAGGTGATTACCCGAGACCGGGAACTGGCCCAGGCGAACATCGTCCTCGGCCATCTCGGCATAGAGCGGGCCAATCCCGATTATTATGCAATATCGGTCATGAACTATATCCTGGGAGGAGGAGGTTTTTCTTCACGTCTCGTTGAGATCGTACGGGATGAAATGGGGCTCGCCTATGATATCAGCAGCTTCTTCGCGCCCGCTCTTGAGCAGGGGACATTCGAGGTCTCTGTCCAGACAAAGAACGAGTCTGCAAATACCGTTATTGCAGAGATAGTGCGCCAGATGGAAAGGATAACGACAGCCCCGGTTTCACCCGATGAACTGAAGGACGCCATCTCCTATCTGACCGGCAGCTTCCCAAGGAGAATTGATACCCTCTCGAAGCTCTCGAATTTCCTCGCGCTCACCGAGTTCCATAAGTTGGGACTCGACTACGATAGAACATACATGGAGTTTATCAGGGAGGTGACTGTTCAGGATGTTCTCCGGGTTGCGCAAAAATACCTCCATCCGGACAAATACATTCTCGTTGTGGTAGCGGACCAGAAAAAGGCCGGCATCAAGAAATAATGGTTTGATGTTTGACGCTCTGATGGATTAGAATTTATGCGTATGGAGTGCATTTCAGAAACGAACCGAAAGAAATGCAACTGTTCGTATCCGGGCTGTGAGAGGAAGGGAAAGTGCTGCCTCTGTCTGAGCTATCACAGGAAGAAATCGCAGTTGCCTGCCTGTTTCTTCCATGACGATTACGAGGCGACTTTTGACCGTTCCCTGAAGAACTTCCTGAAGATGGTCGACGAAAAGGGCATGCGTTTAGATTGATCTGCGCCGGTGTGGTGGAACTGGCAGACGCGCCGGACTCAAAATCCGGTGGG
>JBLNHB010000371.1:0-2613 GCA_050268805.1 bacterium
TCGCCGATCGGTTTCGTCGTGAAGAAGGGATCAAAGATTTTTTCGATGAGCGCGGGGTGGATCCCGGTCCCCGTGTCGGTTATCGAGACCTTGATGTTTCCCTGCAGGGCCTCATCGCGTGACTCTTCCATTTCCGAAACGATGGTAATGGTGCCTTTCTCAGGAGTGAAATAGAGGGAATTGATAATGATATTCATGAAGAGCTGCCTGAGACTACCGGGGTCGGCGAAGAGCTTCGGCAGGTCCCGGTTGAGCCTGAGCTCGATCTGGTGGTCGAGCCGCTTCGCCTTGTGGTTGACGAGGAGAATGACCTCCTTAATGAGTTCATTAATATCGATCTCCCTGAATACCCCGCCGGACGGCCTGGCGAAATCGAGGAGGCTCCTCAGAATGCTCTTGCACCGGAAGATCTCGTGGTGAATCGTAGTGAGGTATTCGGGGAAATCCTCAAACTCCTTCGCATCGAGGAGCGATCGCTCCTTTGCCCGGTCGAGGAGCGCCTCGGCATATCCCGCGATAATCCCGAGCGGATTATTGATCTCATGGGCAATACCGGCCACAAGCGTGCCGAGGGAAGCGAGCTTGTCCGACCGGATGAGCTCCTGTTCAAGGCTCTTTTGCGCGGTCACATCCTTGAGATAGTGGACGAGTGAGTAGAGCCGGCCCTCCTCATCGATGAGGGGATAGGCCCAGAAATGGAAGATACTCCCTCCTCCTTTCAGCTCTTTGAAACAGGGCTTTTTCTCCAGGATGGTTTCCCTGCAGAAACATTCCTCGGCCGAAACGCCTATCCTCTGAAGAAGGTCACTGCACTTTCTCCCGCTCACCTCGATCGGGGTAAGGCCGGTACTCCTGAGGAGCGCCTGGTTGGCACGGATGACCTGCTCCTTTCCGTCCTCAATCCAGACCATGTCGGTGATGGCATCGAAGGTCCTCTCCCATTCTTTCTTCTCCCGGGAGATCGCCTCGAAGAGGAGCGCGTTCTCGAGAGCAACCGATATCTGCTTCGCGACAGGAAGAAGGATGTTCAGATCTTTTTCGGAATAGGTGCCGGTTTTTTTGCTGTCGAGGTTGAAGACACCGAGAATCCTGTCATGAGAGAGGGGAATGCTGATGGTGGACCTGATACCTTCGGAAAACAATTTCTTATCGAGTGCGAATTCGGGCGTGCTCAGGTCCTCATTTATCCATGGTTTATTGTTCTTGACCACCCATCCGGCGCTCGTGCCCTCGATCGGAGCGGTGACCCCCTTCTTCATCTCGGTGCTCATTCCGGTATCGAGCGCAAAGATCAGGAGATTGTTCTCCTTTTCGTTGTAGAGGAGGAGGCTTGCCCGGTCATAATCGATCAGCTTCTTGATCTCAGAAACCGCCATCCTGAAAATTGTCCCGATGCTCAGGCTGGAATTCAGGATGCCGCTCAGTTCGTTGACGAGCTGGATTTCTTCCATCCTGTCACGGAGTTCCCGGATGAGGTTCATGTTCTCGAGAGCGACGCCGAGCTGGGTGCCGATAATCGTGAGGAGTTGAACGTCCATCGAGGTAAAATGATCGGCTCTCCGGCTTGCGATTGCGAGAACGCCGAGAACAACCCCCCGGGAGGAGATAGGGACACCCACCATGCTCTCGATGCCGAGGTGTCTAAACTTCACCCGAGGGTCATTGGATGCTGTTCTGACGAGGAGCGATCTGCCGGATGAGAAGACCTTTCCGGTGAAGCTCTCCCCCGGTTTCAAGCGCTGAATGTCCCTCAGCTGATCCACGGAAAATCCTTTCGAGGCAGCGAGGGAGAGTTCTCCCGAGGCTTTGTCCAACAAGGATATCCAGCCTTTGTCGGTCCCCATTTGCGCGAGGAGCATGGCGATCGTCGCGTCGAGCAGCTCTCCGGTGTTGGAATGAACGGTCAGCAGGTTTGCGAATGCGCTGAATATGCCCAGTTCTTTTGTACGCTGGAAAGACCGCTGCTCGAGTTTCCTCTGGTCCGAGACATTCTGGAGGACGAGAATCTTCGATCCGTCGCCTTCACGGGGGATAATGGTCACCCGTGCGGCAAAGGTCTCTCCGTTCTTTTTTGTGCAGAGCGCTTCGAAACCGGTTTCGGATGGTTCTTCCAGGGCTCCGGCGTCGAGAAACCGCGTATGAGAGAAGTTGGACCGCGGATCGGGAGCTATGATCTCGCCCACGTCGCAGCCAAGGAGATCACCGGCGGAATAGTGCAATGCCTCAGAGGCGGTCGCATTCAACGCCCGAATCTTCCCGGCTGAGTCGAGTATGAACACAGGGATGGAGAGGGAATCAAAGATGTCCAGGAAAAGCGATGCAGAGCCGGGCGCTATCATGGTTTATTGTATCATGCGAGGTTATCCGGAAGAAAACAGGGCAGAGGAATGGTTGAATTGGATGAGAAAGTCAAAGGGCAGATTGCACCTGATACTCGATAGTTTCGGACAGCCTTAGCAGGCGCTGATTACTAATAATAACTGTTAGAAACAAGAAAGGTCCCTTCCGCTTCTGGGCCTTTGTGAGTAATATTTATCTTTCTTAATCGTAATTGCCAACTCTTTCAGTGAGTTCGTCGTCTCCAAATCCAGAGCAACCTTCTTGGCCTTTACG
>JBLNHB010000372.1:0-8142 GCA_050268805.1 bacterium
CGACCCCCATCGAACAAGAAATGAGCGGCGTCGACAACATGAACTACATGTATTCGCTCAACGCCAACAACGGCGAACTGAAGATGTATGTCAATTTCGACGTAAAGACGGACCCGAACATCGACCAGGTTCTCGCACAGATGCGCCAGAACCAGGCACAGTCAAAGCTGCCCTCGGATGTGCGTAATTATGGCGTTACCGTAAAAAAGTCGACGGCCTCGCCCCTCATGCTCATATCGCTCTCCTCCCCGAAGGGGACGTACGATGCGACGTTTCTCGCCAACTACGCAAACATCAATCTGAACGACCAGATCACCCGCGTCCCGGGAATCGCAAGCGTCACGGTCTTCGGTGCGGGACAGTACGCGATGCGTTTTTGGGTCAAGCCGGACCAGTTAGCCAAGCTGAACATCACCATCCCGGAGATCGCCGATGCTATCCAGAAGCAGAACACCGTCAATCCTGCGGGGCAGATCGGCGCCGAGCCTGCGCCAAAGGGACAGGAATTCACATTAGCGATGCGCGCCCAGGGCCGCCTGGTAACTCCCGAAGAGTTCGGACAGATCGTCCTCCGGGCCAATCCTGACGGATCGTTCGTCAGGCTCAAGGACGTGGCCCGAATCGAGCTGGGATCGCAGAACTATTCAATGGAGGGCAGGCTGAACGGGAAACCCTCTGCCGTGCTCGGCATTTATCAGCTCCCGGGCACGAATGCGATTGCGGCCGTAGACGGGGTGAAGAAGCTCATGGAAGAGGCCAAAAAATCCTTTCCTCCCGATCTTGACTACGTAGTTGCCCTTGATACCACTGAATCGGTACGTGAGGGTATGAAGGAGATCGTAAAGACGCTTTACGAAGCACTCATCCTCGTGATTATCGTTGTCTTCATCTTCCTTCAGGGATGGAGAGCCACCCTTATCCCTGCGCTTGCTGTCCCGGTCTCGCTCATCGGGACCTTTGCGCTCTTTCCGGTCATTGGTTTCAACATCAATACGATCGCGCTCATGGGCCTTGTCCTTGCCATAGGCCTGGTCGTCGACGACGCGATCGTCGTTGTCGAGGCGGTCGAGCACCACATCGAGCACGGCCTCTCGCCAAAGGAGGCGACGATCAAGGCGATGGAGGAGGTTTCCGGGCCAGTCGTTGCGATAGCCCTCGTCCTCTCATCTGTCTTCCTCCCCACGATCTTTATCCCCGGCATCACCGGAAAGCTCTATCAGCAGTTTGCTGTTACCATCGCGATCTCGGTCCTCATATCTGCCTTCAACGCCCTCACCCTCAGCCCGGCGCTTTCGGCGATGCTGCTCAAACCGAAGAAGAAAGGACGGGGGCCGCTCCAGAAATTCTATGACTGGTTCAACAAGGTCTTCGGCAAGACCACGAACGGCTATGTCGGTCTCTGCGGCGCCTTCCTCCGCAAGTCCGTGATCAGTCTTCTCCTCCTCGGTTTAGTTACGATCGCCACAGGCTTCGTAGGAGGGAAACTTCCCGGCGGCTTCCTTCCGGAAGAGGACCAGGGGTACCTGTTCGCCGGCGTCCAACTGCCTCATGCCTCGTCTCTTCAGCGCACGAGCGAGGCATGCCGTGAGATCGAGGAGATCATGATGGAGACGCCGGGTGTCGAGCATGTCACGACCGTCGTTGGATTCAGTCTGCTGAGCGGGGTCACGAATACCTACAGCGGCTTCTTTTTCGTGACCCTCAAGCCCTGGCACGAGAGAACAAAACCCGAAGAGCAGTATGAGGCCATCATGGCTCACCTGAACCGCGAAATGGGGAAGCTTCCACAGGGGATTGCCTTCGCCTTCTCGCCTCCCGCCATCCAGGGAATCGGCAATGCCGGCGGCGTGACATTCATCCTGGAGGACCGCGCAGGAAAGGACATCGGTTTCCTCTCTGAGAATACCCAGAAGTTCATGGAAGCCGTCAGGAAGCGGCCCGAAATTTCCCGCGTGTCGACGACCTTTCTGCCGACAGTACCGCAGGTCTTTGTCGATGTCGACCGCGACAAGGTGCTCAAGCAGGGGGTGGATCTTGGACAGGTGTACCAGACGCTCCAGGCATTCATGGGAGGCATCTTCGTGAACTACTTCAACCGTTTCGGCCGGCAATGGCAGGTATACGTGCAGGCGGAGGGAGAATACAGGACGAATGCCAAACAGTTGGGACAGTTCTATGTGAGGAATTCCCAGGGCGATACGGTGCCGCTTTCCGCCGTGACAAAGATCGAAAACCGCTCGGGACCTGAGTTTACGATGCGCTACAACCTGTACCGCTCCGCCCAAATCAACGCCACTGCTGCACCGGGATACAGCTCTGCTCAGGCGATGAAGGCGATGGAGGAGGTCTTCAGCCAGACGATGCCGACCGAGATGGGGTATGACTATCTCGGCATGAGCTACCAGGAAAAAAAGGCCTCAGAGGGCGTGCCTGCTTCGGTCATCTTCGGGTTGTCTCTGCTCTTCGTCTTCCTCATCCTCGCGGCCCAGTATGAGAGCTGGTCCCTGCCTTTCAGCGTTCTGCTCGGCACGCCTATCGCGGTGTTCGGAGCATTTCTCGGCATCTTCATGAGGGAGATGGAGCTCAACCTCTACGCCCAGATCGGCCTCGTCATGCTCATCGGCCTCGCAGCGAAGAATGCGATCCTCATCGTCGAATTTGCGAAGATGGAATATGAAAAGGGCATGCCTGTGGCCGATGCCGCGCTCGAGGGAGCGCGTTTGCGTCTCCGCCCCATCCTCATGACCTCCTTTGCCTTCATCCTCGGATGCGTGCCTGTGGCGATTGCTTCGGGTTCAGGCGCTATCGCCCGAAAGGTGATGGGAACCGCCGTAATCGGCGGCATGACCGCGGCTACGGTGATTGCGATCTTTCTCATCCCCGTGACGTTCTATGTGGTTGAGAAGATCTCCCACAGGGGCAAGAAGGGAGCGCACGCGGCAGATGATCAGCAGAGAGAGGAGGGACAGGGCAATGCGTAAGAGTATTGTCTCTCTTCTCATAACGCTCGCCCTCGCCGGCTGCATGATCGGACCCGACTACCAGCGCCCTGCGGTCGACGCTCCCCGGTCATGGCGCTTTGAAGACGAAGAGGCATCGGATGTCGCGAACACTGCATGGTGGGAGCAGTTCAATGACCCTGTGCTGAACGACCTGATCCAGGACGCCCTGCAGGAGAACAAGGACGTCAAGATCGCTGCTGCGAGGGTCGAGGAGTTCGTTGGCAGATATGGGACGACCCGCGCTGCGCTCTTTCCTCAGATAGGAGCCGGTGCGAGTGCGGGCAGGCAGCGGACGAGCGAACTTATCGGTCCCACTCCTCTCCAAGATGTCCCGAATGTGAATCCCACGTTCAGTAACTATGAGTTGTCTTTGAATGCGAGCTGGGAGATCGATCTCTGGGGGAAGCTGCGGCGCGCTACAGAAGCGGCACGTGCAAACCTGTTGAGCACCGAGGAGGCGCGCAGGGCAATTATTCTCACCCTCGTCACTTCCATAGCGAATTCCTATATCAACCTGCGCGACCTCGACAAGCAGCTTGATCTCACGACACAGGCGGCAAAGAACTATAAGGAGTCGTACGATATCTTCAAACTCCGTTTCGAGTACGGGACCGTTTCCGAAATAGAGGTCAGCCAGGCAAAGTCCCAATATGAACAGGCTCTGGCGAATATCCCTTTCTTCGAGAAGGCCATAGCCCAACAGGAGAACGCCCTGAGTGTCCTTCTCGGTCGGAACCCCGGCTCCATTCCCCGCGGCAGGACGGTTGATGAACTTGTGCTCCCGGCAGTCCCCGCGGGCCTGCCTTCGGACATCCTTGTGAACCGCCCCGACATTCGTCAGGCCGAACAGAATCTTATCGCTACCAATGCGATCATTGGCGTTGCCAAGGCGCAATACTTCCCGACTATTTCTCTGACGGGTCTGTTCGGAAGTGCGAGCGCAGATCTGTCGGACCTCTTCACGGGTCCGGCAAAAACCTGGAGCTGGGCTGTCCCTGTGACTGCACCGATCTTTACGGCTGGCGCCATTGCAGGCCAGGTCAAGTCGGCCGAGGCGGTGCAGCAACAGGCGCTGCTTATCTACCAACAGGCGATCCAGAGCGCATTCAGAGAAGTGGATGACGCCCTTGTCGACCAGAAGCGGACGAGGGAGCAACAAGAGGCGCTTGCACGACAGGTTGACTCCCTTCGCACATATGCGCACCTTGCACGGGTGCGCTATGAAAACGGTTACGTCAGCTATCTCGAGGTACTCGATGCCGAGACCAGGCTTTACAATGCGGAGCTGACGCACGCCCAGATACAGGGGATACTCTTCCAAGCACTCGTCAATCTTTATAAGGCAATGGGCGGGGGCTGGATAGTCATGGCCGAGGGGCTGACGGAGCCGGCGGGTGGTGTCCCGGCAGCACAAGGCTCCTCTGCACCGGCTAATCTGCCGGCACCAGGGGAGCAGAAGTGAGACGCCTGTTCTTTTCCTGAAGCAGTGTGGGTATTGGTTTTCTGACAGGCCCGAGCTGACCGCTCCTGCGGGCTTCTCGACCTGACTCTCGCATGCAAGAGAGGAGAAATTGTGAAAAGACTTTTACCTGCTTCGTTCTATAACCCTCTCTCGCTCATCGGGGCAGTTGTGGTCGTTTTCAACATCGGCCTGATGATTTTCCTCACGATCGTGGACATGCTCTCAAAACATCCCTCCGCGTATGCGGGAATCATCATCTTCATCATCCTTCCGTTGTTCATACTCATTGGAGCGGTGTTCCTCGCTGTCGGGATAGTACGGGAGAGGAGAAGGCAGGCGGCCGGACTGCCTGCCGAGCATCGTCTCCCGGTGCTGGATTTCAATGATCAACGGCAGAGAAAGATCGTTATCCTTGTGGGGTCCGCCTTTATTCTCCTGTGCCTGATCTATGCCTTTGCGAGTTACAAAGCGTACGAGTACGTCGAATCCAATACGTTCTGCGGCATGGTCTGCCACACCGTCATGGGGCCGGAACACAGCTCCCATAGGCTTTACTCCCATGCGGAGGTGGGCTGTGTTGATTGCCACGTAGGTTCCGGGGCCAAATATTTCGTCGAGTCGAAGGTAGCGGGAACACGACAGCTCGCTGCGCTTGTTCTCAACAAATACCAGAGGCCCATTCCTGTGCCCATCGAAAACCTGAGACCTGCGCAGGACATCTGTGAGACGTGCCACGGACCAAAAACCGACTTTCGTGAAAGGCTTGTCAGCAAGAAACACTTCCTCTCTGACGAAAAAAACACTCCCTGGACGATCAATCTCTTGCTGAAGATGGGGGTGACCGGTATTGAGTCGGGCAAGCCTATGAAGATACACTGGCACTCGACAGTCGCCCGGGAGATACGATATATTGCTACAGATCCCAAACGGATGGTCATCCCATGGATTCAGGCAACAGGGCTCGATGGAAAAGTCCTGACATACCGCAGCACGGACCATACACCGGCTGATTCGGAGCTGTCAAAACATGAAGAACGTGTCATGGACTGCATCGATTGCCACAACAGGGCAGGTCATCCTTACCAGCACCCTGCGCTTCCCATGAATGCACTCCTCTCACTCAGGGTGATTGACCCAGCACTTCCGGAAATCAAAAACATGGCTATCAAAGTCCTCGAGGGTGGATACACCTCCGGTCAGAATGCCCTCAGCAGCATCAAAACGGCGATTACCGAATTCTATCAGAAGAAGAACCCCGATGTTGCCGCTCAGAAAAAGACTGCAATCGACAAGGCTATTGATGAAATACAGAAGATATACCGGCAAAATTATGATCCTGTCATGAAAGTGAACTGGAGGGCTTTCCCGGACAACAGCGGGCACCTCTACTCTCCCGGCTGCTTCCGCTGCCATGACGGAAAGCACGTGAGCGAGGACGGGAAAGTGCTCTCAAAGGACTGCAATCTCTGCCACGTTCTCATAAAGAGTCAGGTGGGAGAGGAGAGGAAAGCGGCTCTCTTGACAGTCGATCCTTACCCCCATCCCGTCGACATCGGTGATTCTTATCGGGAGACGAACTGCAGCGACTGCCACGGGGCTGCGTCACCATGACCAGTCAACGTCATCTTCGAAAAAGGCGGGGGACCTTTGGTCGAGTGAGGAGAACTGACGGTCTTCCTGCTCTGAAAGGGAACTGAACACCTGATGAAGGGACAGCTGATACAGTTCTGGAATGAGGAACGTAGCCTTTCGACGCTCCTCATCCTCCTAATCGTCGACATGTTCATCGTCATGCCGATGACCAGGGCCAGCCGTGCATTGGAACTGGTCGGCGTTTTTGCATTCTCCTTCTTGCTCCTTGCGGGTCTGCTTACGATGGCTCGCCATAGGATCTTCCAGGTGGTTTCCGGAGTCTTTGTTATCTGCGCGATCTCGGTACGATTGGCGCGTACTGTCTTCGGTGTTTCCGGCTTTTTGGGGTGGGATGCCCTGCTTTCGGTGCTGTCCGTTTTCGGCATGATAATTGTGGTGCTCTGGCAGGTCTATCGCGAAGGCCCTGTTACAGGCCACCGCGTCCGCGGTGCGGTTGCCGCGTATCTCCTCATCGCTATTCTGTTCGCTTACAGCTACATATTCATCGCTGCGGTAATCCCCGGATCGTTTCAATTGCCGGCATGGATGTCCGAGCATGTGTCTGAGCGATCTGAAGCATTTGTTTATTTCAGCGTGATCACCTTAACCACGCTCGGTTACGGAGACATCACCGCTATCCACCCGCTTGCCCGTTCCCTCGTCATGATCGAGGCCCTGATCGGGCAACTCTACCCGGCGATCCTGATCGCCCGGCTGGTCACGCTCGAACTCGAAACCCGACGGTCGAGGAAAGGATAAGAACCTTATGGCAAAGAGTGCGAGGAGCTTTTTCAAACCTTCATTAAATTGGCTTCTGGCCTTTATTCCTTTGACCCTGCTCATAGAACATGCCATGCCGGACAGGCCGGTCCTCGTCTTTCTCTGCGCAGCCCTTGCGATCGTTCCGGCCGCACGTCTCATCGTACAGGCGACTGAGCAGATCGCGCTCCGTACCGGGGATGCGATCGGAGGGCTGCTCAACGCGACCTTCGGCAATGCCCCTGAGCTCATCATCGCTTTCGTCGCCCTCAGATCGGGCTTCACGGATATGGTGCGCGCCTCGCTGATCGGCGCTATTCTGGCCAACCTCCTCCTTGGTCTTGGCCTGGCCTTCCTCCTGGGAGGACTCCGCCATCACATCCAGGAGTTCAACCCCCGTGCAGCGGCCATGCAGGCAAGCATGATGGTGCTCGCCGTGATCAGCATGATGGTGCCGGGTGGTTATCATACCCTCGTGACAGAAGAGACCCTCCTTCATGAGCGCTCCCTGAACATCGGCATCGCCATCGTCCTCCTGGTGAGTTACGGCCTGAGCCTCCTGTTTATGATCAAGACCCATCCGGACTTCTTCGCCGGAGATCAGAGTCATGCGGAAGAAGAGGGACGCCGATGGAGCATCGGAAAGGCAATCGGACTCCTCGTTGCTGCGTCACTTCTGGCTGCATGGATGAGTGAAATTCTGGTGGGCGCCGTAGAGGGGGCATCGAAGGACCTCGGCGTATCAAAGGTATTTATCGGTCTCGTCGTGCTTGCAGTGGTGGGAGGGGCCGCGGAACTGGGCTCTGCCGTCATGATGGGCCGCAAAAACCGGATGGACCTGGCCATAGGAATAGCACTCGGAAGCAGTGTCCAAATCGCCCTTTTTGTGGCGCCTCTGCTTGTCTTGCTGAGCCTTATCGCTGCACCGCAAACCTTCGTTCTTGCCTTTACCCGTGCAGAGGTCACCCTTGTTTTCATGAGTATCCTGATCGCCACCTTCGTCGCAAGCGGCGGAAAGACCCACTGGTATAAGGGAGTCCAGCTCCTTACGGTCTATCTTATCTTTTCGATTCTCTTCTTCCTGATACCCGGGAAATAAGGGAAGGCGCGGATGAACTGTAGACGATCAATCAGAAGCGCGGCTGGGGGAAAGGAACAGGCAGTGAAAAACCGGCTTTGACAATGCGTATATAAAGTGCTATAAGGAAATGAGATGGAACGATAATCAGAAGGATATGATCCGCCATGAGCCGAAAGAAACCTCCTGCACCCCGAAGAAAGACAATG
>JBLNHB010000373.1:0-7781 GCA_050268805.1 bacterium
ATCAGGTATCTCGACATCGGAGGAGGGTTGGGCATTCAATACAATGACGAGGAGCCTCCGCTCCCGTCCGACCTCGCATCGCGCCTCATTCCGCTCCTCAGACGGCATGATCTCACTGTGATTCTGGAGCCGGGGAGGTCGCTCGTTGGGAATGCCGGCATCTTTGTCACCAGAGTCCTGTACCGGAAAAGAGGAGAGGGAAAGGATTTTGTGATCGTCGACGGGGGGATGAACGACCTCATCAGGCCGACCCTCTACAGCGCGTACCACGCGATCGTACCGGTCATCAAGAGCAGGAGGAGACCGAAGCTCTCCGATGTGGTCGGACCGATCTGCGAGTCAGGAGACTTCCTCGGGAAAGAGCGGATGATCTCCGAACACCGCCAGGGCGATTTCCTCGCCGTGATGTCGGCGGGCGCCTACGGGTTTTCGATGAGCTCCAACTACAACAGCCGCACCCGGGCTGCCGAGGTCATGGTGAAGGGCGCCAGGCACAGCCTGGTAAAGGACCGTGAACGGCTCACCGATCTCGTCAGGGGCGAGCACATCCCGGTTTTTCTTGCAAAATAAACCACAGAGACACAGAGGACACAGAGAAGAGGAAGGGCCCATGGTGTATAATGGTAAAAACACATGTATGCCGCAACCTTACGTCAGTTCTTTATTTATGTCTCGTATCTCTCGGTGCCCTCTGTGGCAGAGTTTTTTGTGTGATGTATGAAAATGAAATTCCATAAAATGCACGGATTAGGCAATGACTTTGTCCTCATCGATACGATCGAAAACCGGCGGGTGAGGTCATTGAACGACAGCGTCCTCTCGAACCTCGCTGTCCAACTCTCCCACCGGAGATTCGGCATCGGCGCAGACCAGGTCCTCCTCCTCTATCCCTCGGAGAGCGCCGACTACCGGATGCGGATCCTCAATGCCGACGGAAGCGAGGTCGAGATGTGCGGCAACGGGATCCGCTGCTTCGCAAAGTACGTCTGGTCAAAGGGGTATTCGAGGAAAAAGGTCCTCGCGATCGAAACGCCTGCCGGGATCATCAGACCGGAAAAGCAGGGGAACCTCGTCAGGGTCGACATGGGCACTCCGATCCTCGATGGGGAGAAGATTCCGGTGAAGCTGCCGGGAAAGGTCCAGAATCATCCGCTCACAATCAGGGACACGACATTTCTCATGACCTGCGTGTCCATGGGGAATCCCCATGCCGTGGTCTTCGTCGATGATGTGAGCAATTTCCCGGTCTCGACCTATGGACCGCTCATTGAGACCCATGAACTCTTCCCGAAAAAAACGAACGTGGAATTTATCGAACGGATCAATCCACGGGAGATCAGGATGCGGGTGTGGGAGCGCGGTACCGGGGAGACCATGGCGTGCGGAACCGGCGCCTCGGCGGCCGTTGTCGCATCAGCCCTGAACGGCCATACCGGAAGGGATGTCCTCGTTCATCTCACCGGAGGCGACCTCATGATAGAGTGGACTGCCGACAACCACGTCTTCATGACCGGCCCTGCGGTCAAGAGTTTCGAGGGCGTTATTGAACTATGAACCGATTCATCCATGGAGGTAGCTATGTTTGAAGGCTCGATGGTAGCACTGGTGACCCCGTTCAGGAACGGGAAATTCGATGAGAAGTCCTTCGGCGATCTCATCGAGTGGCACATCAAGGAAGGAACGAGAGCGATCATCCCCTGCGGCACCACGGGGGAATCAGCGACCCTCGATTACGAAGAGCACCATCGGGTCATCGAGGCCGCCATCGAGGTCGCGAAGAAACGGATTCCGGTCATTGCCGGGACCGGCGCGAATGCGACCGATGAGACCATCATGATGACCCGGAAGGCGAAGAAATCGGGCGCCGATGCCGCTCTGCTCGTGTCGCCCTATTACAACAAGCCGACCCAGGAGGGCATCTACCGGCATTACAAAAAAATAGCGGAAGCGGTCGACATCCCGATTATCCTCTACAATGTCCCCGGAAGGACATCGAGCAATGTCCTTCCCGAGACGGTCGCACGGCTCGCTGAGGTCAAGAACATCGCCGCTATTAAAGAGGCGTCGGGAGACATGAAGCAGGTGAGCGAAGTGATCCGCCTCTGCGGCAACCGGATAGCGGTCATCTCGGGCGACGACTTCACCACCTTCCCGCTCATCATGCTCGGCGGCAAGGGGGTCATCTCGGTGTCCGGCAATGTGATGCCCAAGGAGACTGCCCAGATGTGCGCCGCCGCCCTTTCCGGAAGGATCGAAGAGGCACGGAAGCTCCACTATCATCTTGAACCGCTCAACAAAGCGATGTTCATCGAGACCAATCCGATCCCGGTCAAGACGGCCCTCGCCCTCATGGGGAGGATCGCCGAGGAGTTCCGCCTTCCCCTCTGTGAGATGGCGGCCGGGAATAAAGAGAAACTGAAGGAAGTGCTCAAATCGTATAAACTCATCTAAAGACCGGGGTTCGGGGCCGGGGGTTTGGGATTGGTAACAACGAATCCCGAATCCCAAGCCCCTCAACCCTGCCTCTTTCCGTTGACAGCAAAATCCTGTAACCAGTAAACTTGGTGTATGCACCATTCCGACTACGTTCCCCTGCACATACATACAGAGTACAGCCTTCTCGACGGCGCCATCAAAATCAGTGAACTGATTGATGCCGCCGCGTCCTTTCGGCTGCCGGCGTTGGCGATCACCGATCACGGGAACCTCTTCGGCACGGTCGAATTCTACACCAAGGCCCGGAAAGCGGGCATCAAGCCGATCATCGGGTGCGAGATCTATGTTGCTCCGAAGAGCAGGTTCGACAGGGAGAAGAATGCCGGCGAGTATAACCACCACCTCCTGCTCCTCGCACGTGACCACGACGGGTACCGGAATCTCGTCACCCTCGTCACCAAGGCCTACCTCGAAGGGTTCTACTACAAGCCGCGCATCGACATGGACCTCCTCGAACAGTACAGCGGCGGTCTCATCGGCCTCAGCTCCTGCATGAAGGGAGAAGTCCCCGGCTATCTGAAACGGGACAGCATCGACAAGGCCCGTGAAGCGGCCCTCCGGTACAAGCATATCCTCGGCGCGGATAACTTCTTCCTCGAACTCCAGGACAACGGGCTCGAAGAGCAAAATGAGGTAAACAGGAAGCTCGTCGAGCTCTCCCGCGAGCTCCACATCCCGGTCGTGGCGACGAACGACTGCCACTACCTCCGGAGCGATGATGTGAAAGCGCACGATGTCCTGCTCTGCATTCAGACCGGAAAGACCGTGAACACCCCGGAGCGCATGAAGTTCAAGACCGACCAGCTCTACTTCAAATCGCCCGCGGAGATGAAAGAGGCTTTCAAGGATATTCCCGAGGCGGTCACCAATACGGTCCACATCGCCGAGCGGTGCAACGTCGAGTTCAAGCTCGGCCAGTACCTGCTCCCCGAGTTCCCGA
Organism: bacterium; assembly: GCA_050268805.1. GTDB lineage: Bacteria > Nitrospirota > Thermodesulfovibrionia > Thermodesulfovibrionales > BMS3Bbin05 > JBLNHB01. The sequence goes on from JBLNHB010000373.1 coordinate 3,437, forward strand.
TCGAGGAGGGGCAGAATGCCGACAGCTATCTTGAATCGCTCTCCCGTGAAGGGCTGAAGCAGCGCTTCCCGGGAGGATTCCCCGAAGCCTACTCTGCACGGCTTACCCTTGAATTGAGCGTCATCAAGAAGATGGGATACTCTTCCTATTTCCTCATCGTCTGGGACTTCATCAACTATGCCAAACAGCGCAGCATTCCCGTGGGCCCGGGGCGCGGGTCAGCAGCGGGAAGTCTCGTCTCGTATGCGCTCGGCATCACCGAGATCGATCCCCTGAAGTACAACCTTCTCTTCGAGCGTTTCCTTAATCCGGAGCGGATCAGCATGCCCGACATCGACATCGATTTCTGCAAGAACCGCCGGCCCGAGGTCATCTCCTACGTGGCGGAAAAATACGGCCAGGACCACGTCGCCCAGATCATCACCTTCGGCACCATGGCCGCCCGCGCCGCCATCCGCGATGTCGGCAGGGCGCTCGACATCCCCTACGCGGACGTCGACCGGATCGCGAAACTCGTCCCGCCGGCGCTCAACATCACGATCGATGACGCATTGAAGGCGGAACCCAAGCTCCGCGAGATCTACCAGTCCGATGAACGGTACAAAGAGCTCATCGATATCGCACGGAGGCTCGAAGGACTGGCGCGCCACGCGTCGACCCATGCAGCGGGCGTCGTCATCTCCCCCGAGCCGCTCACGGACTACACGCCCCTCTACCGGAACCCGACGGATGAGTCGATCACCACCCAGTTCGACATGAACGCCATCGAAAAGATCGGACTCCTCAAGTTCGATTTCCTCGGTCTCAAGACGCTCACGGTCATCGACAAGACGATCACGTATATCCGGGAAAGCGGCAAGACGATCGACCTCGCGCACATCCCCTTTGACGACGCGAACACCTACGAACTCCTCGGCAGGGGAGACACAACCGGCGTGTTCCAGCTCGAGAGCGACGGCATGCGGGACATCCTCGTGAAGATGCTCCCGAACCGGTTCGAGGACCTCATCGCACTCGTCGCCCTCTACCGGCCCGGCCCGATCGGGAGCGGCATGATCGAGGACTTCATCAAGCGGAAGAGAGGAATCACCGAGGTCAAATACGACCTGCCCCAGCTCAAGGATATCCTCGACGAGACCTATGGCGTCATTCTCTACCAGGAGCAGGTGATGCGGATCGCGAACGCCCTCGCGAGCTTTACCATGGGCGAAGCAGATATTCTCCGCAAGGCGATGGGCAAGAAGAAGCCCGAGGAAATGGAGAAGCTCAAGGAGAAGTTCATCTCGGGGGCGCTCAAGAACGGCATCCCGGCGCCCAAGGCAGAGCGGATCTTCGACCTCATGTCCTACTTCGCCGAATACGGGTTCAACAAATCGCACTCTGCGGCCTATGCCTATGTTGCCTACCAGACGGCATACCTGAAGGCGACCTTCCCTGTCGAGTTCATGGCGGCGACCCTAAGCGCCGACATGGACAACTCAGACAAGGTGGTGAAATTCATCACCGAGTGCAGGAACATGAACATCGAGATCCTCCCTCCCGACATCAACCAGAGCGACCGGGAATTCAGGGTAATGGGGAATTCAATCCGCTTCGGACTCGAAGCGGTCAAGGGCGCCGGCAGCGCGGCGATCGATTCGATCATCGAGGCGAGGCAGGCAGGCCCCTTCCTCTCGAGCGAAGACTTCCTCTCCCGTGTCGACCCGAGGAGGGTGAACAAAAAGGTGATCGAAAAGCTCATCAAGGCAGGGTCCTTCGATTCCATCTGTCCGACGAGGAAGCAGGCCCTCGCCGCCCTGGAAGGCCAGAACGGAAGGAGCGCGACGCCTTCCCTCTTCGGCCAGGAGTCCTTTGCGGCTCCCGGTGAGCCGCAGCCCGCAGCAGCGGAGTGGGAGGAGCACGAACTCCTCGCCCATGAGAAGGAGGCGCTCGGCTTCTATATCACCGGCCATCCCCTGAGCAAGTTCAGGAACTACCTTGAATCGCTGAGGACGATGAAGACCTCCCTCCTCAATCAGCACGATAAACTGCGGGGGCTCGATGAGGTGCTCGTGGCGGGCATCATCAGCTCGATCCGGAAATCGCAGACCAAGTCGCGGCAGGAGACCATGGCCAATTTTACCCTCGAGGATGAAGAGGGCTTTGTGGATGTCATCGCCTTCCCCGATGTCTACAAGAAATTTGCCGCCCTCCTCGTGAAAGACGGTTCCATCCTCGTGAAGGGGTCCCTGGAACTCTCCGAAAAGGGCACCAAGGTGCATGCGCGGGAGATTCTTCCCCTCGATTCGGAGTTCGACTCTGATGTGGTCACCGTGGAGCTGAGGATCCCTGCCAACAGCCCGAGAGCATCGCTCCTTCAGGCAAAGAAGATCGCACAGGACCATTCCGGGAAGTGCCCTCTCTATGTTAAACTGACGGTGCAGGGCTGTGAAGCTCTGATCGCGACCCGCATGAGCCTCTCGGTCAACCGCGACGTCATATCTTCGTTTGAGAATGTTTTCGGCAAGAACACGGTAAGGATAGATTATCATGAAAGTGTACCTTGATTTCGAGAAGCCGCTCCAGGACCTCGAGCTGAAGATCGAGGAACTCCGCCAGATCGCCGGAAGCAGCGACGGCTCGATCAACATCGAAGACGAGATCGCAACGCTCGAAAAAAAGGCCGATGGCCTGCGTCTGGATATCTATTCCCAGCTCACCCCCTGGCAGAAGGCCCAGATCGCCCGGCACCCCGAGCGTCCCTATACCTTCGACTATATCAACCTGATCGCGAAGGACTTCCTCGAACTCCATGGCGACCGGAGATTTTCCGATGACCCGGCGGTCGTCGGCGGGTTCGGGAGGATCGATGACCAGCCTTTCCTCATTGTCGGCCACCAGAAAGGAAGGGGAACGAAAGAGCGGATCACCCGCAACTTCGGTCAGCCCCATCCCGAGGGGTACCGGAAGGCCCTCAGGCTCATGCGGCTTGCCGAGCGGATGAAAAAACCGGTCCTCACGCTCATCGACACGCCCGGCGCATTCCCCGGAATCGGGGCCGAGGAGCGGGGCCAGTCCGAGGCGATCGCGGAGAACCTTTTGCAGATGTCACGACTGAAAGTGCCGATCATCTCCATTGTGATCGGCGAGGGAGGAAGCGGCGGAGCACTCGCTGTTGCCGTCGCAGACCGGGTCCTGATGCTCGAGTATGCGGTCTATTCCGTCATATCACCCGAGGGGTGCGCCGCCATCCTCTGGCGTAAGGATGGCGAGGTCGGCAGGCAGGAGTTTGCGCGGGCAGCAGAAGCACTCAAGCTGACTGCTGATGACCTGCTCGAGCACAAGGTCATTGACGGAATTATCAAGGAGCCCCCGGGTGGAGCGCACGCAGACCTGAAAGGCGCGGCAAAGGCGATCAAGGAATCGGTGCTCAGGAACTACGATGAACTGAAGGGCAAAACACCGGGCAGACTCGTCGAAGACAGGTACAAGCGCTTCCGGAAACTCGGGTCGTTCCTGGAAGAAATGAAAGCTTGACGCTCTCTTTATCCTTTGCATCAGTTCACCCAATCCTGACATTTGAAACGTGCTCCAGAGCAGAAGCCCCCAGTCAATCTCCATCAGTTTACTCACTCCTGAACAGCCAACCGAGAATCCCTGTCTTTAAGACCATTCACCCCCTTTCCACTTCACACCGAACTTTCCGTTGCAGGACGCCCGGAATGGTGATATGCTGTAATCAAACGGCTTCTGATGATAACTGCTGTATCCAGAGGAGGGACTCAGCATGAAGAATAAAGGGCTCGTCATTCTCGCCATCTCGGTCGTGATCATGATCGGCGTCTATCTGTATTTAACGAATGTCACCTTCAAGGACCCCAAAACCTGCACCTCCTGCCATTACATTCTGCCCTACTACCAGAAGTGGGAGACCTCGACGCACAACAAGGTGCCCTGCCTCAAATGCCATGACTACACTCCCGAGCGGGCGCTCGCGGGCCAGTTCCTCTTTCTTGCGGGGGCTTACAACCCCCGACCCCTCACGAATGTCCCGGACAAGAAATGCCTCCAGTCAGGATGCCACGACAGGAGGCTCGTCGAATCAAGAGTAGCGTTCACCAAGAAGGGCATCACCTTTGACCACAAACCCCATTTCACCGAAATGAAGCGGGGGATCAAGCTCCATTGCAGGAGCTGCCATGCGGACATTGTCCAGGGAGAACATATCAAAGTTTCGATGAATCCCTGTTACCTCTGCCACTTCAAGGGAGTTTCCCATGACCAGGCAGTCACCGGCTGCCCCTCGTGCCATGCTGCTCCCCAAAGCCCTATCATGGTCAGAGGGAAAAGCTTCTCTCATGAGAGC
>JBLNHB010000374.1:0-4309 GCA_050268805.1 bacterium
GGACTGGAGTCCCACCCTGACCACCGGATCGCGGTAGAACAGATGAGGGGTTTCGGGAGCGTCGTCACCTTCTTGCTCAGGGGAGGGGACGCTGAAACGAGACGGTTTATCGACGCCCTGGAACTCTTCTTGATTACCCCGAGCCTCGGCGGGAGCGAGAGCCTCGTGACGCAGATGTCCACGATGTCCTTCTTTGACTACCCCGAGGACTATCGGGAAAGGATCGGGATGGTGGACAATCTCGTCCGCCTTGCCCTGGGGCTCGAGGACGTGGATGACCTGATTGATGATCTGAAGCAGGCGCTGAACAGAAGCTGAGCGCTCCGACACCGGGGAGAGGGAAGAGGAGCGGATTAAATCGCGTACAAGGGAGCAGAGTCATGAAAACGCAGAGCCAGACAGTCACGATGCCGATCAAAGAGGTGATGACAACACATGTCATCAGTGTCCGCAAATACGATGATATCAGTCATGTCATAGAAAAAGTTTCAGAACTCAATATCGGCGGATTGCCGGTTGTTGACAAGGAGAACCGTGTTGTCGGTATTATCTCCGAAGCCGACATACTTTCGGCTATGGGCCTCGAGAAAGAGCACACCTTCAGGAACATCCTCAAGCAGCTTCTGGGAGAAACCCTGCCGGAACGGAAGCTGGGAGACATCGTGGGGGATATCATGACCACTCCGGTAGTGACCGTGCGATCCGACGACGATATCAGTATGGCAGCCCAGGCCATGCATGAAAAGAGAATACGCCGGCTCCCGGTCGTTGATGCTGACAACAGGCTCGTGGGAATTATCTCCCGGAGAGACATCATCAGGGCGATCAGCAAAAAGCAGATCAGCCGATACCGGAGACCATAGCACAAACAGGAGACAGGCTTCGTCGGGGACCCACCCCAGCTCCCGCACTGCTACGACTCCACGGAGCAGAGGTCATTGTCCCCGAACTGGCAGTCATCGGGAAGAACGGTCTGCTCGCCGTGACCGAGGATGGAACTCTTAATCGCCTCAAACGCACCAGGCTCCGCATGGGGAACCTCGGGAATCGCCTCAATCGCTATCGCGGCGGTCATGAGCATCTCTTCCAGGTCATCCGTGTACTTCATCTCCGTCACCACCTTTCCTACTTCCATTATACCACCGGAAAGGCCGGAGTTTACGAGCAACCAACCATCATCATTCACTACTCTGAAGACGTCACCTCTCCTGCCCGAACTTCCGGACTCGGGCGAGCTACAGCCCAGTCTCCCTGACAATGCGTTCAAGATGGGTTTTTGTAGCCTTGAAGCCCTTATCTTTCAGCATCTGCAGAATCTCCGGGCTTCCGAGTCTCTTCAGGAGGAGAGACCGCTTCCGGAAGGTCTTCTCATCAGAGCCAGGGGAGGAGCGAAGGATTTTCTTCCGGACAGTGCGGAGATACGAAAGATAGCGGGATACGTCTTCGGGGATGAATGCATCGAGTCCTTTTCTGATGGTCCGGGAGAGCGCAGGGCTCACCCCTGAAGTTGATATGGCCAGGCTCAAGGGGCCCCTGGACACAACCGAAGGCATGATAAAGGTGCAGTAGTCCGGCATGTCAACGACATTAAGCAGGCCGTGGAACTCTCTTGATACAGTCCTGTTAACCTGATCATCGGCAGTGGCTGCGATGACAAGAAAAGCATTCCTGGTGTCGCCGCGGCGATACTGCCGGGCGATATGATGGATTTTATTCTCCCGGCTCAGTCGTTTCAGTCCTGGTGTGAGCTCAGGGCTGATGACCGTGACATCCCCACGTGCCGCCAGGATCTGCCGGATCTTCCGTTCGGCAACCCTGCCGCCGCCGATAACCACACACTTCTTTCCCCGGAGGTTGAGGAATACGGGATAGTATTTCATCAGGCGGGATGAATCACTCGTCAACGAGCATGGTGTCGATTTTTTTACTGAAGAGGCTCTCGGGATAAATCTCTTTGAGTTTTCCGGAATACTGCAACGCACTGTCTGTATCGCCCATGTCCCAGAACGCGAGAGCGGTGTAATAGAGGACCTCATCGAGGGCTTTATAATCAGGGTAGTTCTGAATGACGCCGAGAAATCTGCCGAGTGCGGCGTTGAAGGAATCCTTGCTGAAATAGAACTCTCCGACGATGAACTCATATGCGGCAATAATATCCTTGGACTTCTTGATGTTCGCCTCAACGACCTCTTTGTAGGGATTGCGGGGATAACGCTCCTTGAGGCGGAGATATTCGGCGAGCGCCTGCCGGGCAGAGCCCGAGCCCCGCTCAGGTCCCTTGATCTGGTTGAAGTAGGTGGTCGCGATCTGAAACTGCGCATAGGGCGCATACTGGCTGTCGGGATAGGTCTCGAGGAACTTCCGGTATTCCGTGACTGCGATCTGGTCGTCGCCTTCCTGAGCATAGGACTCGGCGAGCTTGAGCTGGGCAAGAGGAGCATAGGTGCGGGAAGTATCGACGCTCTTGACTTCATTGAGGAGCTGGCGGGCCTCCTCATATTCCTTGTCATCAATGAGCTCCACCGCTTTTTTCAGCGATACAGCAGGATCAAGAGCCGGCGGCTTCTGGGGAGTGGATGAACAGGCCACGAGCCCTACTGTGATAAGAAGGGAAATCGCCAAGGAGATCAAGAAAGTCGATGAACGGGAATGGTCCTTCATACGTTATTTAACCGTTATGCCTTAGGATGAGTCAAGGAGATTTTAAATGTATTCATAGAATCCATCGCGTCTTCGGCTCTTGCAGAGCCCGCAAGCGTGATTAACTTGATTTTCCCAATTCCAGCGCCGCCTGTGGTGTGATATAGTTAGGTTATTAAGGTTGAACGAGGAAAGCACCCATGATATCGCCGGAAGCAAAAGCGCTCGCCGCCCAGTGCCGCCATTATGCAATGTGCAAGATCGACTTTCTCGGAACAGGGCTCTGCCCGGCTGGTTCAGAGCACCACTATGTCTCCTACTACCCCCAGGGCAGGATGGACATCTGTCATGCCCTGGCAAGCGGTACCATTCCCGTCACGGAAGGGCTCGTCCACATAGCGGAGACCTGCAATCTCTGCGGCATTTGCGACACGCAGTGCCATTTTGTCACGGAAATGCGACCGCTCCGCGTCATGAGGGAGCTGAAGGAACACGTAGAATCTTATGTGAGCGCGGGCAAGAAGATAGAAAAAGCCAGGGAAGACAATGTGCTCAGGGGGCTTCGGGAGATCGTCGGTAGGAGATGGGCAACGAATGACCCCGCTGTCCTGGCCGGTTATTCCCATGATCCCTGTCCCGTGTCGGAAACGAAGATTCCGCGATGCGTGGTCCTGCCAATTACAGCTGCCGAGGTCGCCGGAATCGTCCGCCTCTGCAACGACCAGGGGTTGCCCTACGTGGTCAGGGGCAACGGGTCGAGCGTCATGGGGTTCGTTCTGAGCGAAGGTGTCGTGATCGACATGAACCGGATGAAGTCCATCGAGATCGACCGCGACAACTGGAGCGCGACCATCGGGCCCGGGGTGGCTGCCTTCGACCTTCAGCGGGAGGCGTTCCGGCACGGCATGCGGGCGAACGTCGCTGAACCGGCCGCGCTGGTCGCCGCCAACATCATGTGCTCCGGCATATTCTCCACTTTCTCCAACGCCTACGGCACAGCGGCGGACAATTACATCGATGCGGAGTTCGTCGACGGGAAGGGGAACGTCTTCACCCTCAACGAGCGGAGCGCACCGAACCTCTTCGGCTTCGCGAAGACTGACATGCCCTCACCGGGTATCTGCACGGAGGTAACGGTGAAGCTCCACCCCATGACGGATGACGAAGAAGGACTTCTGGTCCCGTTCCCGGATTTCGACAGCGCCCTGTCCTTCGCGCGGGAACTCAGCATGCGGCGGATCGGGATCGCCATTGCGATCCTCGGCGGCGAGTATATCTCCACGTTCATGTCGCCGTCCAAGGAGCTGGCGGAACGGCTGAAAGACTTCTTCACGTCGACGCTGGGGATCCAGTATGCCCTGTTCGTCGTGGGCGACCGGTTTGATATCGAAGCTATCAAAAGGATGAAGGGGCCGATCATCGACAACCGGCTTTTCCGGATGTTTCTGCTCGGGCTGCCCCGCCTTGCCGGAGGAGAATGGGCCGACTTCCTCAAGGGTTTCGAGGGGGACCGCCCCCTCTACGAGCTTCTCATCAAGGAAGACCTCTATCCCCTCATTGAGGCCGTCCTTTCCCCGTCCGCTCGGACCTTGGCCGAGGCAGTCGACGAAGACCTGCGCGACTTCTACACCCGGCTCTATTCCCGTTCCGAGATGACCGATCTCGTCTG
>JBLNHB010000375.1:0-4663 GCA_050268805.1 bacterium
GGTAGACCACCACGTCGATAGGCTGGAGGTGTACGCACAGTAATGTGTTCAGCTGACCAGTACTAATAGACCGTGTGCCTTGTACCACCTTTCCTTCCTCTTCTGTTGTCAAGGCAAAAAATCTGTTGATTTTTTGTATCACCCTATGATAACGTAAACCAGTTTTTTCGGTGGTTATACCGGAGGGGCAACACCCGTTCCCATCCCGAACACGGAAGTTAAGTCCTCCATGGCTGATGATACTTGGATCGCGAGGTCCTGGGAAAGTAGGTAGCTGCCGATTAAGAAAAATTCTCGGGGGAAACCCCGAGAATATCTTCCTTGCACAACAAACGAGATTCGACCTAAAGAGACCGGCACCTGATTTGATTGAAAAACCTCAGTATTCGGAGCATCTGCGTACGAGAACCTCTTAACTAAAACAACAGGCGAATACTATCGTTTTCATGTGATCCCATAACAATAGAGTAAATAATTCCATTCCAGAGAGGACCGTTTATGTCAGCAGAAGAAGGAGTAAAGATGACCGATATCTCAATCGCCGAGTTGAAAGAGAAAAGCATTGATGAACTGAGTGAGGTTGCGAAGGAACTCAACATTGAGGGGGCGAGCGGGTTGCGCAAGCAGGACCTCATCTATGCCATTCTGAACGCGCAGGCCGAAAAAACAGGGAACATCTTTTCAGAGGGCGTTCTTGAAATCCTCCCCGACGGGTTCGGTTTCCTCCGTTCGCCCAACTACAGCTATCTTCCGGGGCCGGACGACATCTATGTCTCTCCTTCCCAGATACGCCGGTTCAACCTCAGAACAGGAGATCTCGTTACCGGGCAGATACGGCCTCCCAAGGAAAATGAGCGGTACTTCGCGCTCCTCAAAGTGGAGGCGATCAACGGCGAGCTTCCCGATGAAAATATCAAGAGGCCCCTCTTCGACAACCTCATACCCTATTACCCGACCGAGAGGATCAAGCTCGAGAACAACCCGAAAGAATTCTCCACCCGCGTTATGGAGCTCATCACCCCGATCGGCATGGGACAGCGGGGACTCATCGTTGCCGCTCCGAGAACAGGGAAGACGATGCTCCTCCAGTCGATTGCCAAGGGGATCAAGAAAAACCAGAAGGAAATACATCTCATCATTCTTCTCATCGACGAGAGACCCGAGGAGGTGACCGACTGGAAGCGGCAGGTCGAGTCAGCAGAGATCATTAGCTCGACCTTTGATGAGCCGCCCCAGAGGCACTGTCAGGTTTCTGAAATGGTGATCGAGCGGGCAAAGCGACTCGTGGAGACGCGGAAGAATGTGGTCATCCTGCTCGACAGCATCACCCGTCTGGCGCGGGCATACAATGCGATCATTCCGACGAGCGGCAAGGTACTCTCAGGAGGACTTGATTCGAACGCGCTCCAGAAGCCGAAGAGGTTTTTCGGCACAGCCAGAAATATCGAAGACGGGGGAAGCCTCACGATCATCGCCACGGCCCTCGTTGACACGGGAAGCAGAATGGATGATGTTATTTTTGAAGAGTTCAAGGGAACCGGGAACATGGAGCTTCACCTCGACCGGAAACTCGTTGAGAAGAGAATATTCCCCACCATCGAAATCAATGCCTCCGGGACCAGGAAGGAAGAACTGCTCGTTCCCAAAGAGGCGCTGAATAAGATCTGGATCCTGCGGAAGGTATTGAACCCCTTGGGCTCGGTGGAGAGCATGGAGTTTCTTCTCGATAAACTGAAGAATACCAAATCGAATAAAGAATTCCTTGAGATGATGAATAAATAGCGAACGGAATGTCCGATGTTCGGAGCGTAAAACGATACCTGGCCATCGGAGCGGTTATCGGCGGGATCATGAGTCTCGCCATATCCCTTCTGATGGATTCCCTGTTCTCCGACGCTCTCAAGGGCACCTGGCGCGATGCGATCGTTTTCGACCTGAATCACTTCTTCCACATCCAGACATCTCCCGACACTCTGATTGTGTATCTCATCTTTGGGGTCATCCTTCTCATCCTCGGCGGATTCGGCGCTCTCATGGGAGTGATCTTCACCTTCTTTATCCTCAAATTCTTTGCTCTCCTGAAGGGATAAAATAACCATGCAATGGGAAGACGACGGCTATTGTTTCGTCTGCGGCGCATTGAATTCCCATGGACTCCGGATCGGATTCCGGGAAACGGAAAAGGGGGTAACAGCGGCATTTTCGGCCGACAAGCGTTTTCAGGGGTATAAAGAAATTGTCCATGGAGGCATTCTCGCAACCCTCCTCGATGAGGCGAGCGTGAAAGCGCTTCTTGCCCGGGGGATCAAGGCTGTTACTGCGGAGATGGTCCTTCGTTTTAAACATCCTCTCCTTGTTGGGCAGCATGCGGTCGTGGATGCCAGTATCGTCGGGAATCGCGGCAGAGTATATTCGGTGCAAGCGGAAATCAGAGGGGAAGGCGGTCATATAATCGCCTTCAGCAGGGCAAAATTGGTTACCGAGGAAAAATCCCGTGAAAAAGTTTGAAGAGTTTTTCATGGCGAAAAGAGGGCCGATCCTGTTTCTTGTTTTTATGATCGCAGTGGTCGGTTCCCTTGCCGGCTTCAAATATTATAAATACACTCAGGAGCAGCCTGAATTCTGTTCCTCATGCCATCTCATGGAGGAGGCGGTCAAGTCGTGGCAGCGCAGCAGCCATAAGCTCTATCAGTGCCAGATTTGCCACAAGATGAGTATGATCGAGCAGAACAAGCTCCTCATTGCATTTGTGGCCAATCCCAAAGGCAAGATCGAGCAGAAGCATGGGAGAATAGCGCCCTGGACAGTCTGCAAAGACTGTCACACGGATACCGTCGGGCAGGGCTCAATCAGCGTCAGCAAATCCTATGGCCATGCCAAGCATGTTTTCATGCAGGGAATTTCCTGCGACAGATGTCATCGCGGCGAACTGCACAGCTTTCGGGTGACCCGCGACGCCTGTCTGAACTGTCATAGCGATAAGCTCGTCCATGGCATGGGCACGGAAGGCCTCAACTGCCTCAATTGTCACAACTATGCGGAGAACTCGCCAAGGATGGTCACGCCTGCCCGGTGTTTGAAATGCCACCAGCCTCTCCCCAAGAATGCTCCCATGGCGAAGCTCAACTGCTTCGAATGCCACAAGCCGCACACGAAAATGAGGATGGAGAGCGCAGACTGTCTCGGCAGATGCCACGGGAATGAGAGCAAGGTGGGACAGCACGGGCTCCACATGAAGAAAACAAAGCTCGGCTGCATGGATTGCCACAAGCCGCACACCTGGGTCATCGGCAAGGTGCAGGCGAAGGGGTTATGCGACCGGTGCCATCCCCTCAAAGACCCGGTCCGGTTTCTTTACTGATACAAGAATTTCCTGCCAGTTAATTCATGCATTCTCTCTGTCTCCTGAGCGGGCAAAGAAATTTTGTCGCAGCACCCCCCTCATAGGTGTGAATGATGCGGACGAAAGGCCACTCCTTATTGTTCTTTTGATTATTTCTTCTTGCAATCCGCGACCACAGCCAAGTCATGTTGCACAATCGTTATTCCCTGTGCTATATTACGCCATGCAGAAGAAGGGTTCACATGCACGCAAGAAAGAGAAATCCTCTTCCGGCCTTCGGGGCCATATCTGGATCGACGGGAAGAACGGAACGTTCCTCGGTTACGGAAGAATTGTCCTGCTTGAAAGAATACGCCAATATGGTTCTATCACCAAGGCGGCAAAATCGATGCAGATGTCATACCGCCATGCCTGGGAGCTCGTGGATTCGATGAACGCGCAAGCATCCAAGCCCCTTGTGGAGACAGCCACGGGGGGCAATGGAGGAGGTGGCGCCCTGCTGACCGAAGAAGGTGAGAGGGCTATCGGTTTCTTCTGGCGGCTCTATGCTGATTTTCAGGACTTCCTGAAAAAAGAGGAAAAGGTATTAGAAGTTTCCAGGCTAAGTCCAAAGAAGAGATGAAAGGAGGGAACATGGGTAAGAGGGTGAAGCAACTTGTACTGTTGGCGTTGTGTGGTCTTCTGCTCACCGCAGTAAGTGCTCCTGCCGCAACAGAGATTATCTGCGCATCCACAACAAGCACGGAAAACTCCGGTTTATTCGGCTACATTCTGCCCATGTTCGAGAAGAAGACGGGCGTCAAGGTAAAGGTCGTTGCCCGAGGGACCGGCGCCGCAATCGAGATGGGCAAAAGGGGAGATGCTGATGTTGCTCTCGTGCATGCCAAAGAGCAGGAGCTGAAGGCTGTCGAAGAAGGCTTTTTTGTTGATCGCCATGATGTCATGTACAATGATTTCGTGATTATAGGGCCTCCTGATGATCCCGCGAAGGTAAAGGGTATCACGTCGGCTGCCGAGGCATTCAAGAAGATTGCCGATGGTCCCTTCCCCTTCGCCTCGCGCGGCGACAATTCGGGTACCCATACCAAGGAACTCTCCATCTGGAAGAAAGTCGGGATAGAGCCCGAGGGGCGGCAGTGGTATCTCGAGGTTGGACAGGGGATGGAAAAGACCCAGAGAGTCGCCAATGAAAAGAGGGCCTACACGCTCACCGACAGGGGAACGTGGCTTGCAACGAAAGACAAGGACAAACTCGAGATGACGATCGTCCTCGAAGGTGATCCCCTTCTGTTCAATCAGTACGGGGTGATGGCAGTGAAT
>JBLNHB010000376.1:0-7132 GCA_050268805.1 bacterium
GAATCGTATGTCCGCCGAAGTGCTACCTCCATATTCCTCGTGACCGGGCCGGTCACGAGGAGCAGGTCAGCGAAACGGGGAGAGGCGGTAAAGTGAATACCGAAGCGCTCGCAGTTGTAGATCGGGTTGTTCATCGCGTGGATCTCGAGTTCACATCCATTGCAGGAACCCGCGTCCACCTGCCGTATGGTCAGGCTCCTCCTGAACCGGCGGCGGATCGCCTCTTCGAGCCGGGTCCCTATCTCCTGAATCTCCGGTTCGACCGGGCGCGTCAGGGGCTCGGTGACGATGCCGGTCCTGAATATCTGGCGCAGGATCCTGATCACAGGTCATGCCCCGAATAGGACTGATTGAAGCTCTTGTTGCAGAGCGGAAAATCGGGAACGATATTCCCGTGAATGCACTGTTCGAGACCGAGCCAGTTTACGCTGGAGGGGTCCCTTACCATGCAGCGGTTGATCCGTCCGTCGGGGCCGGCCTGAAGCCAGTAGAGAATCTCCCCCCGCCAGCCCTCGACAGCGGCAAATCCGGTCGTGTCCGGCCGGGGGGGGTCGCAATCCCCCCTGATCGCCCCTTCCGGGAGGGATTTCAGGATTTCCCGGATAATGCGAATCGATTCCCGCACCTCCTCGACCCTCACCCATGCCCGCGCATGAACATCACCCGAGACGAGAACCGGAACATTGACTGCGATGCGGTCATAGGGCGGGAAGGGATGCTGGATCCTGCAGTCGAGGTTCAGTCCGCTCGCCCGGGCAACGAATCCGACCGTGCAGAGAGCCCGTGCTTTCTCGGGGGGAAGGACCCCCGTTCCCCGCACCCGGTCCTCGAGAGACGGGTTTTCATCGTAGATAACGACAAGCCGTTCAAACTCCTTGGAAAGCCAGTCCATCTGGGCGAGGATTTCCTCAATTCCACGAGCGTCGATATCGACACCGACACCGCCCGGAACGATCCTGTCCATGAGAAAACGGTGTCCGAAGAGTTTGTGATTGGTCCTCACGACCATCTCCTTGAGCGTCATCATCTGATAGAGAAGCAGCGCAAAGGCCACGTCATTGCAGATGGCGCCGATGTCTCCCAGATGATTGGCGATCCTCTCCCGCTCAAGGAAGAGAGCCCGTAGCCACTGCGCACGCTCAGGGGGAATGCAGCCGGTCATCCCCTCAAGCGCCCTGCAGTAGGCGAGGCTGTGGGCAACCGTTGAGTCACCCGAGACCCTGCCGGCAAGCCTGACAGCATCACGCCAGGGGAGAGACTCGAATCTCTTCTCGATCCCCTTGTGCACATAGCCGAGCTTCTCTTCGAGGTTCAGAACATCTTCTCCCACCGCCTGGAAGCGGAAATGGCCCGGCTCGATAATGCCGGCATGCACCGGTCCGACCGGAATTTCATACACTCCCTCGCCCTCTGCCCTGACCCAACGGTATTCCCCTCCGACCCTCGGCAGCGGCTTCGAGGGGTCAAAGGATTTTCTCAGGGGCCAGACATCCTCGGGCCAGTCCTCATGCTTGATCCACGGTCTCAGGTCAGGATGCCCCGACGGCTTCACTCCCATGAGGCTCATGATCTGACGTTCGAACCGGAATGCAGCAACATACCTTCTGGTGATGCTCGGAAACACGGGATCGGCTGCCGGCGCCTCGGTCTTTACGATCAGGTACTCCGAACCCCAGCGGTAACAGGCAAATACCCCGAACCCCCTGTTGTAAGCGGTCTCGTCCGTCGCCCACTCCGCCGCCAGCAGGGCATAGGTATTTTTCATGGCCCGGGCCGCGTCGGTGAACTTTTCGCGCGGAACGACGCAGTACATAACACTCGCAGGATACTGGTGCCCTTCGATGAACTGAACATCGTCGCCAAGGTGTATGCGAAGCGCATCGCTGAGCATGCTCATTTCATTAACTCCACGGCGTTATGGAACCACTGGTTCAGGAAATTCGGCATATACAGGCCCATGATGAGAACCAAGGCCATATGCAGCACCACGGGCAAATGGGCAACTTTCATGTGCTTCTGGTATGGCGGCACCGAGCCGGCGACCATCGGCTGCACCCTCCGGAAGAGCGCGGCAAAGGCGACTCCCAGACCCAGCAGCAGGAAGGGTGTCATAAGCGGGGCGTCTTTCATGGTTGCCGTGAGAATGAGAAACTCGCTCGTGAACACGCCGAAGGGGGGCATTCCCACGATCGCCATCACGCCGAGCATCAATCCCCATCCGACGAGGGGATTCCCCTTGAGGAGCCCCCTGATCTTGTCCATGTCCTGGGTGTTGTGCATCTGTGACGCATGCCCGACCGTGAAGAAGATCGACGATTTTGTGAGGCTATGGACGAGCATATGGAGAAGCGCGCCATAGGTTGCGATGGGACCTCCAAGTCCAAAGGCAAACGTGGCGATGCCCATGTGCTCTATGGACGAGTAGGCGAACATGCGCTTGATGTCCTTCTGCCTGAGCAGAGAGAAGGAGGCGACGAGAAGCGAGAGGAGACCGAACCCCATCATGATGTAGCCGGAATGGTTCGTTCCGGTCGATACGTCAACAAGCACCTTGCAGCGGACGAGCGCATAGAGCGCGATATTAAGGAGAAGTCCCGAGAGCACGGCCGATATCGGCGTCGGGCCTTCGCTGTGGGCGTCGGGGAGCCAGTTGTGGATCGGGACGAGTCCCACCTTGGTCCCGTATCCCACCATGAGAAAGACAAAGGACAGGGAGAGCACGGTCGGTTCGAGCTGATCGCTCACCGCGTTCAGGTTGGTCCAGAGCAGGGCCTCCCCTCCCTCACCGAGCACCTTCTCGGCCGCGAAATAGAGGAGGACCGTCCCGAAGAGCGCCTGGGCGATGCCGACGCCGCAGAGAATGAAATACTTCCAGGCGGCCTCGATCGCAGAGGGCGTCCGGTACAGCGACACGAGGAGGACCGTCGAGAGCGTGGCGAGCTCCATGGCGATCCAGAGCACGCCCACATTATTAGTCAGGAGGCAGAGCAGCATCGCGAAGATGAAGAGCTGAAACATGGCATGGTAGAACCGCATGCCCCAGTGTCCCACGCGTCCGTGATCCCGTTCCCGCCTCATGTACCGCCTGCTGAAGATGGCGGTCGTCATCGAGACAAAGGCGGTGAGAACCGCGAGGTAGACATTAAAGGCATCGACGAAAAAGAACTTTCCGCCGGCGAGCATGGGCCCCTTAGCGTATACCTCGAGGGCGAGACCGATGCCCGCGGCGCAGGTCGCCGCGGAACCGAGAATATTGATCTCAGGCGCATACCGCCGGTCGCCGATGAATGCAAGGGAAAGGGCCGAGACGAGGGGGACTCCCAGGACGATGAGGAGCATCACGCTCGTGACAGCGGACTGTTCAGCGACCATGGCTCAGTCCTCCTCCTTCAATCGCGCCATCTGCTCGACGTCGAGGCTGTCGAACGTGGTATGGATATGGAAAAAGAATATGCCGAAGATGAACGCCGCGATCAGGATGTCGAGCGCAACGCCGAGCTCGACGACGAGAGGCATGCCGTAGGTGGCGCTCGTCGCGGCAAAGAAGAGCCCGTTTTCCATCGCAAGGAAACCGATGATCTGGGTCACCGCGTGACGCCGGGTGATCATCATGAGGAGCCCGAGCATGACTGTCGCGAGGGCGACCGCGAGGGTCGACCGGGTGATGAGCGTCGAAAGCTCACGAATGGGCGCCGTAAGGTGATAGGAGAAGATCACGAGGGCGATTCCGATGAGCATGGTCGTCGGGATGTTTACGATCGTCTCGACCTCCTTGTGGATCCGCAGTTTCCGGATCAGGACATGGAGGATGTAGGGCAGGAGCGCCACCTTCAGGGTGAGCGTGAGCACCGATGAAATGTAGAGGTGGTGGGCGCTTGCCACGAAGCCAACGATCGCGGTGCTCACCGACAAGAAGAGCCCCTGCCAGGCAAAGAGGTGGATGAGGCCGTAGATTCTCTTCTGAACGAGCATGCCGAAGGCGGTCAGCAGGATGAGCGCCGCGAGGATGCTGTTGACCTGTGCGGTTATTGTGATATTCATATCACTCCAGGATGAAGAACGACAGCATGCCGAGCGTGGCAAGGAGAAATGCCGAACCGAGAAACTCCGTCACACGGAAGAGCCTCATTTTCGCCATGCCGGTCTCGATCAGAACAAGAATGATCCCTGCAATGCAGAGCTTTACCAGAAAATACACGAACGCAAGGGGCACTGACGAGAGCTTGCCTGCTCCCGCGATGCCCCAGGGAAAGAAGGTCGCGATCCCGAGGGCGGTAAAGAGAAAGAGCTTCATCATGTTCGCCCACTCGATGAGCGCGAGGTGCCTGCCGGAGTATTCGAGAATCATCGCCTCGTGAATCATCGTCAGTTCCAGATGGGTCGCCGGATTGTCCACCGGAATCCTCCCTGTCTCGGCAAGGGTGATCAGGATGAACGCGAGCAGAGCAAACGCCAGAGACGGCCTCAGGAGGGTGTGTCCATGCGCGACCGACTGGACCATCTGGGACAATGACGTCGTCTGGGTCGCGAGCGACATGGTGAAAATCGCCATGAGCATCGCCGGCTCTGCAAGAGAGGCGATGGTCATCTCCCTGCTCGATCCCATGCCTCCGAAGGCGGTGCCGATGTCCATGCCGGCAAGCGCGGTAAAGAAACGGGCGATGGCAAAGAGCGCCACGAGCGCGATGACATCCGCGGTCGCTGCAAGGGGGAGATCGACCGAGAGCAGGGGAATGATCCCGCTCGCAAGCACCGAGACCCCGAAGACGAGGTAGGGGGTAAACCGGAAAATCCAGGAGGCGTTCTGGGCGAGCACAACATCCTTAGAAAAGAGCTTGATGATGTCGCGGTAGGGCTGAAAGAGTCCGGGAGACGTCCTGCCCTGGGACCAGCACTTGAGCATCTTGATCCACGCCGCATAGACCGGCGCAACGCCGAGGAGCATCAGGACCTGGAGAGCCAGGACGATGAACGCGAAAGGTTTCATTTCATGAATACCAGGAGTATGATGATCGTTATGAATGAATAGATGAGATAGACCTGGATGCGGCCCTGCTGGAGCCTCCCGACCTTCCGGGACATCCAGAAGCTCGCCACGATCACCGGCTTGTAGAGCCATCCCCAGAACCGGTCCCGCACCTTAAGGTGATAATTCAGTCTCAGGGGGAAGGCGCCATGAGCAGGCGCGTCAATGCGCACCCGCTCCTTGATGCTGAAAAAGAATCCGAAGATCCTGCGGAGGGGCATGGCAAAAGAGGTGGCATTGTACTGCATTCTCTGGGTGAGTTTCTCGAACCCGCAGTCCCAGATATGGGAACGGTGGATCGCCGTCGGACGGGCATGGAGAAGGAGATACGTGAGGAAGACCACCGCCAGGATCCCCACAAAGACGATCGGTCCCGAATAGGATGCCCGCTCATGGGACACCGGGGTCAGCCACATCCATCCGAATCCTGTCGCGGAACCCGCGATCGTGGAACCGACAAGCTGTATCGGGAGCACATCCATCCAGTCAATGACCGCAGTGGGAAAGATTCCGAGGGCAAGACACGTGAGCGCGGCCAGCAGCATGCCGATTCGCATGAACCAGCCGGCGTCATGAACCCGGTGGGGTGCGTGATGGCCCCTCCAATGACCGAGAAAGGTCACTCCGAAGGCCTTTACAAAGCAGGCGGCGGCAAGGGCGCTCGTGAGAGCGAGGAGTGCCGCTCCCATCGGTATGAGCAGGTTCAAAAGAGGATTCTTGAGCGACGGGGAGAGCAGGAACGCCTGAAACGTGAGCCATTCCGAGACAAACCCGTTGAAGGGCGGAAGAGCTGAGATGGATATGCAGCCGACAAGGAATAGCGCCGCTGTCCATGGCATCCAGCGGATGAGACCGCCCATTTCTTCCATGTTCCGCTCGCGTGTCGCGTGAAGCACGGAGCCGGCACCCATGAAGAGCAACCCCTTGAACATGGCATGGTTCAGGGTGTGGTAGAGCCCCGCAATGAGCGCAAGCGCAGCAAGAAGGGGCATCTGAAAGGAACTGAATATCATGGCGAGGCCGATCCCGATGAGAATGATGCCGATATTTTCGACCGAATGGTAGGCAAGGAGTCTTTTGAGGTCATGCTGCATGAGCGCGTAGAGCACTCCGAGAACGGATGAAATGAGGCCGAAGACGAGTACGAGTGCGCCCCACCACCAGGGGAATGTCCCGATCAAATCAAAGGTCACCCTGACGATCCCGTATATGGCGGTCTTGAGCATCACGCCGCTCATGAGGGCAGACACGTTGGAGGGAGCGACCGGGTGCGCTTCGGGCAGCCACACATGGAGAGGGATCACTCCGGCCTTGGCGGCAAAACCGAAGAACGAGAGGAGGAAGGCGGCCGTTGCCCATCCCGCCGGGAATTCCGTGCCGCGCATGGCATCGAAGGTAAAGCCGCCGAATCCCTTGAACCCCGTTGCAAGGCCTGCCATGACCCCAAAGGAGAGGAGGATGGCGATCGCCCCTACATGGGCGACGACAATATAGAGGAATGCTGCCCGTTTGTTCTCGATGCGCTCGTCTTCAAACATGACGAGGAAATAGGACGAGGCCGCCATGATCTCCCAGGCAATGAGGAAAAAGAGCGCATCGTCGGCGAGAACGACCATGAACATCCCTGCCAGGAAGATGCAGTAGAAGACAACCAGCCGTGTCACCGACCTCTGGCCGAGGAACCCCTTCACATACCCCATCGAATAGACCGAGACGAAAAAGCACAGGAGACCGACAACGACAAGAAAGAATCCGGCCAGGGGATCGAGCCGCATATGGAAGGGAAGATCAGGAAGCCCGAGCATAAGGACCACCCCTTCATTCATATTCCGGGAAACAGTCCATACCCCGGCCGTCACCGCGAGCAGAGAGGCGATCACGGCAAGGGAAAACCCGAGAGAAAGGACCATGCGCTGAGAACGGCTGAGCAGGAGCGCCAGGAACGATGCAAAGAGAAGAAGGATGATTGCGGCGGATGCGGTAAAGATAGGTGACAGGTCTATTTCACCGGGCACGGGGTTCTTTCCTTTCCGGACGAGGGGATTCCCCGGCACTCAAGGGCGTCGCGAGTGATGCAGAAGCCGCAGAAATGGAACCGTTGTACTG
>JBLNHB010000377.1:0-10171 GCA_050268805.1 bacterium
AAATAGGGGAGGGGTTTGAAATTGATTTTCATGCCCCAGAGGTAAGGATGAGAAAAGTCTCTGTCCTCTTCGAGCATTGTAGCGAAGGCAGTGAATCTTAGGGGGCCGAGGTACTTGAATATCCAGGGAAGGAGGACCGGGTTGGTATTCGAGAGCCTCACGAGGGTAAAGGGCTCGGCGTTGTTCGAGAGGAGCAGGGAGCCATGATATCCCGGTCCCCACCACTGCGATTCCTTGCCTGCTTCGAGGTCGAGGCCGAGCACATGGATCACGCCGTAGCCGTTCTTGAGGATGAGGTCGGTATCGCCTTCATCGTATCTCAGCTCAGGGTTGATGAAATAAGAGAACCATCCGAATTCAGCCCATGAGGAGAGGCCTGCCCTGATATTGGAGCCTTTTGCGTAGATATCGCCGTCGTTGTTGTAGACAATGGCAGGGTCGTCCTGGTCGGAATAGATATATTTTCCGGAGAGGGCGCCGAGGGGTTTAATGTATTTTTTTGCCTCGATATCATCGCGAAATCTTGCTTTCAGGAATTCGATCTGCTGTTGAATGAAGCCGCTCTCGCTGCCTGCATTCTTCTCCGCCTCGCGAATGAGCCGGACGATCTCCTGCCTGCTCAGCGGGAGGGTCGTGAGGATGCTGCTCTCGACGATCCCTTCCGCCTCGAGGCGCCTCAGGACGTCATAGCCCGGATCATCAAGGGGAACGTTCGATGCGTAGGCATGAGAGACGAGAAAAATGACGCCGGCCGCTATGAGGAGCCATTTAGAAGGCCGCAATGACCACCCCTGCGGAAACCGCTATCTGGAAGAGGATCTGGGTGATGTCCTTGATGTTGCGCATCCAGGCGATGCGTTCGAGTTTCTCGGGAACGACGACGGTGTCCCCGGATGCCACAACAGCGCCTCCGGTCTCCCACCGTAATTTGTCACTGTTCCAGGCAAGGCCTGTGGAAATGTCCTCGATTTTGAGGGCGATGCCGTTGGCCTTGAGGATATAGATGTTGTCTTCGTCGGCATTGCCGGTCAATCCGCCGGCAAGGGTCAGATAGTGCTGGTATGCCTTGCCCTTTTCAAACACAAAGGCATTCTGGTTATAGACCGAGCCGATGACCTGGACCGTCTTCGGATCAGAGGGAATGGAGAGGGAATCTCCGTCTTCGAGCTCGATGTCAAAGGGCGTCTCTTTGAGTTTCTCCGCTGGGGCCAGGTTGATGCTGATCCTGCCCTTTGCCCTCACGGTCCGGAGGCGCTGGATGAACTGTCTCTTCTGGGCCGCTTCCATCTGGAAGATCTTCGCTTCATCCGCGGTTTCCGCAGTCGCCACCTGGGCCGTGCCCACACTGAGGAGTTCCAGTTCGAGACGGTCGACCATCTCGTTGATCTGCTGTTGCTGCAGTCCCATGATCGACTGCCGGGTGAAGACCGCCCCTTGCGGATATGCCTTGTCCGTTATGCCGCCCGCTCTCGCGACGAGCGACGAGAGGCGCTCGCCCTTTCTGATGGTATAGGTCCCCGGGAACCTTACTTCGCCGAGGATGGATACGGTCTTGTAGAGGTCCCATTCGGGTACTGCCCGTATAAAGAGGTAGTCGTTTTCGCTCAGGGGAAGGTTATCGTTAGGCTCGCCTGCCAGGGCCTTGCTCAACTGGATGAAGATTTTTTCAGTCTCCGGCCCCCTGTCGGTGACCGTGACCCTCGTCAGCTCCGCCTCTTTGTCATAGGCATAGTAGAGGAGACCGCCTGCCATGGAAACGAGGTCTTTCACGGTCATGCCCTTTTTAAACCCGTATTCACCCTGCCGGTGGACCGCGCCTGTTATTCTGACGGTCCTCTTGTCCTGGACGACCTGGAAGACCTTCACAACATCTCCGGACTGGACGGACAGGTCTTGTTTTCGGATGTCGTCGAGACTCGATTCGAAGACGGTCTGGCGGGTCATGTCGATGATGCGGTCTATCTGAATTCTTCCCGTGAAGGCCACAGTGCTCAGGCCGCCCGCCATTTCGATGAGCCGGGAAACTGTTGTTTGCCCCTTCAGTTCGTAGATTGCGGGGTTCATGACGCTTCCGGCAATTGCGGCGATGGGGCCGATGGCCGGGATGAAGACCACATCCTCGGGCATGAGGCGGATGTCGTTTGTCTTGTCGCCCCTAAGGAGGAAATCGTAGAGATCGAAATGGACAATGGTCTGGCCGTTTCTCTTGACCTGGATGTCCCGCATGGTCCCGGTCTTGGCGGGTCCGCCGGTCTCGAAGAGGGCATTGACGAGCGTCGAGATGGAGGATATGGTATACGCACCCGGCCTCTGGGCGTTCCCCACCACATAGATCCTGATGGTCCTCAGGCTGCCGATGCTTACGTTCATCTCAAAGCCGGTGTAGTATTTGGAGAATTCCTTGAGGAGGAGGTCCTTGAGCTCGCGGAAGGTCAGTCCGGTGACCCCGAGGACGCCGATCTTGGGAAGGCTGATGGTGCCGTCCCTGTCCACCACAGTGTTCCAGGCGCCTTCGATCTTTCCCCAGACCGTGATTCTCAGCTCATCACCCGGACCGATCACATAATCCGGCCCCACGGGAACGTTCTGGACCGGAGCGAACGTGTCGGGAGGCTGCCTGAAGAAGAGGTCATACCCGAACTGCCTGAGGTTCACCGAGACGTCGGCGGGGATCTTGCCGGCGATATAATCCTCAAACTCAGAGAGTTTTTCGGGAAGCTGCGGTGCAGTCTGAGGCGCTGCGAGGGGAGCCTCCTGAGGAAGAGGCTGAGCGGATTGAGCCGGCTGTTGCAGGGGTTCAGATGTGGGCTGGGTGGCAGTGGACCGCGTGTCGACGGGAATGAGCTTCATTTGGCCCGCCGCCAAAGAGACAGTACAGAGAGCTGCCACAAGGAAAATCGTGAAACCCGACATGATGCTCGTTTTCATCGAGAGACTCCTCTCCCGCTCTGACAAATCTTATTCTTCATTGATAATGAGAACTTCCTTAATGATTATGCTGCAAATATATTGGGTAGATTATAATATCTATCCTGGGATTAGTCAATTGCCGTATGATGCAGATGAGTAGGGCAACCATGGAATTCACGATACAGGCGAGAGACCGCAATGCGCGGCGGGGCAAAATCAAAACCAAACGGGGAGAGATCAATACACCTGCCTTTATGCCTGTCGGTACCGTGGGCACGGTAAAAGCTCTCGGTCCCGATGATCTGGTAGGCATCGGCGCCGAGATCATCCTCTCCAATACCTATCACCTCTATCTGCGTCCCGGTCACAGGACGATCGAGAAGCTCGGGGGGCTCCATGCGTTCATGAACTGGGAGCGGCCGATCCTCACCGACAGCGGCGGTTTCCAGGTCTACAGCCTCGCCCAACTGAGAAAGATCGAGGAGCGTGGCGTCTGGTTTCAGAGCCACCTCGACGGCTCGACACACTTCATCGGCCCTGATGAGGCGATGGATATCCAGCAGGCCCTCGGCGCCGACATCATCATGGCTTTTGATGAATGCACTCCCTATCCCGCAGCCCGCGAGTATGCTCTCAGATCTCTCGAGCTTACAACGAAATGGGCGCAGCGGTGCAAGGAACTTCTGCATAGGCAGCAGGCGCTCTTCGGGATCATCCAGGGATCCATGTATAAGGACCTCAGGGAAAGGAGCGTCCGGGAGATCATCGATATCGGTTTTGACGGGTACGCCATCGGCGGCCTCAGCGTGGGAGAGCCGAAGGACGTCATGCATGACATGATTGAGTTCTGCGCGCCTCTCCTGCCTGCGGATGCTCCCCGGTATCTCATGGGGATCGGAGGCATCCATGACGTGCTCCACGCTGTGTCGCAGGGGATCGATATGTTCGATTGCGTGATGCCGACGAGGAACGCCCGGAACGGGACGCTCTTTACCTCGAGAGGGAGGGTCAGTATCAAGCGGACGGAATACAGAGAAGACCCAAACCCTCCTGACCCCGAATGCGACTGCTACACTTGCAGGAATTTCTCGAACGCTTACCTGAGGCACCTCTTCATGAACCGGGAGATCCTCTCGATGCGGCTCAACACCATCCATAATCTCCATTTTTATATGGATTTTTTCCATTCCATGAGAGAAGCGATCGAGCAGGGGGGATTTCAGTCGTTCAAGGAAGCATGGGAAGAAGTGGAGTTTTAAGGGCAGGGGTTGGCGGTTGGGGATTAGGGATTGGTGGATTAGTCAACGGAGAAAAAATGAGATGCGCAAGGGAAAAGAGTCCGCGCGTCCTCTATAAATCAAACTGTTATTTCTTTGCTGTTTCGAGGATGATCCTGTGCCTGAGGAGGGATATCTCCCTGATCTCTCCCTCGAAGACCTTCTGCTCCCCGAAGAGATTTTTCAGGAGTATCTTCCCGCCCTCGGGCTTCATGGTATCGACATTCTCGAGATAGAGCTCTTCTTTTCCGTCTTTCATGATGTATGCATTCGCTTCACACATATCGTGCCTCCTCATGGATGAGTGGTTTCAGTTCGGCGATCAGGCGCTCGATGAGGTGGGGAAGCGGTTCTCTCTCGACCCCGACGACCGCAACCTTTTCCTGGTTCAGGGGGAGAAGGATTTTCCGCGCGGAACAAACCGAGATCGCCTCGGCCATCTTCGGCGACAGTTCGCCGAGCATGCCGTTCGGCATGAGGATGCTCAGGGGACCGACGATAACGTCGACCCGCGATGCATTAAACGAGATTGCGTTCTCGCCGGTCGCTCCCTTGTCTGCCCGGGCCTTCATCATGGCTGCTGTTGCCGACGCATTCGTTCCCAGGGCGATGACTTCGATGCTGTCTCCGAAAGTATCCCGGAGGGCCTTCACCACGAGATTGCCGATTCCGCCTCCCTGTCCATCGATAACTGCTATCTTTATCATGCACTTATTCTACCAGCTTTTATAACGAGAAAAACAGCAGTGCAGGCTTCTTGTTTGTGGGCCGGCAGTGTTCATAAATGTTCGCCCTTTACGAGCAGGCATGGCCTCAAAATTTTTTGAAATCGATGAATTATTTCTTTCTGATAGTTTCAGGCTTCATGATGGATATATCGCGCGGTGTCCGAATATGCTTTATTGAGAGTTTACAGTACGGTATCGATGCAAAAAATTTCTTCTCCACACCTGCTCATATCTATACACAATAATGAAAACCTAGTCAGAGAATAATGATGTGAAGGCCGGAGCATAGTTTCATGACATGGTATAATAACGGTCATCTGAATGTGTTCAGGAGGACAGATCGTGGAATTCATTATTGTCTTCATCACAACCCAGAATGAAG
The DNA here is from genome assembly GCA_050268805.1 of bacterium. GTDB lineage: Bacteria > Nitrospirota > Thermodesulfovibrionia > Thermodesulfovibrionales > BMS3Bbin05 > JBLNHB01. The sequence goes on from JBLNHB010000377.1 coordinate 5,298, forward strand.
AGGAAGCCGTGAAGATTTCCCGGGCGCTCGTTCAGGAGAAGCTTGCGGGATGCGTGAACATCATCAGGGCCATCAGGTCGATCTACCGCTGGGAGGGAAAGGTCGAGGACAGCTCAGAGGTCCTCATGATTGTGAAAACGCGCCGGGAACTCTTTGACAATCTCGCGGCCCGAGTTAAAGAGCTGCATAGCTATACCGTGCCTGAAATCATCGCCCTTCCCCTCCTCAGGGGATCACAGGACTATCTTTCCTGGCTGACGGATGTGACAAAAATCTAAGATTCAAAATTCAACAACTCCTGAAATACCCCTCACCCGAATCCTCTCCCACGTCGGGGAGAGGGTCTTTCCCTCCCTTGTGATGGGAGGGATAAAGGGAGGGTGATGTATTTTCATGCTCCTTTACCTGATCGCAGGTTCAAATAAGCCACCGATAGCCAGCAACTTTGAGCTTTTCTCTTTTCACTTTTAACTTTTCGTCACACCGATACGACGGATTTCACCTCAGGCACTTCCTGCTTCAGCCGTGCCTCGATGCCGTTCTTGAGGGTCATGATCGACATGGGGCAGGACCCGCAGGCGCCCATAAGCTTGACCTTCACAACGCCCTCATCGGTTATTTCTACGAGCTGGACATCGCCTCCGTCCCTCTGGAGAAGGGGTCTGATCTTGTTGATCGATTCCGTGACCTTTGTTTTATCTACCATAAGAACATCCTCCTTTTTAAAGGCTGCGCCACTTTATTTTAACAGACTTTTCCCTTGGAAGGACAGTCACAATGGTGACACTTTTGTGTTACAATGACCCATCTTAGAGCACAGCATATGGTAATACATCTGGAATCATGGAGAAATTTCCGATAACACGATCTGGAGAAAAGGACAAAGCCCTCCCTAATCGGTTTCATCAGAAGAGCTATCTGAAGCGAGATACCCTGCCCACGATCCTCCTCACCGCCTTCTTCCTTGTGCATTTGCTCTGCTGCTTGACTGCCCAGGCGGCAGAGATCCGGGACGTGAAGGTGGCGAGGGAAGGCTCACTGATTATGGTGAGCACGGATCTGAAACTCGATGATACCCAGATCGAGGAACTCGGCAGCGGTATGCAAAAAGAGCTGATCATGTATATCGACCTGTTCCGGTCATGGAATCTCTGGCCGAACGAGTTCATTCACGGGATCACAATCAGCCAGGTCCTCAAGAGCGATCCGGTAAAAAAAGAATTTATCCTCGTGACCCGGAATGGGACAGGGAACAGGGAAACGCGATTTAACGGCCTCGATACGCTTCTGGACAAAGCGCTCAGGCTCGAGAACATCCGCGCATTTAGTTCCGATGGACTTCCCCCGGGAAAGTATTTCGTCAAGGTCACGGCTGAATTGAGGATCAGGAAGCTCGCGCCCATTATCAGCTACCTCCTCTTCTTTGTGCCTGAGAAAGAGTTCAGTGTCTGGAAAAACTCTGAGATCTTCGGGGTAGGAGAGCCATGAAAAGGAAGCAGATTCTGCTGACCGTGGGGGTCCTGATCCCTCTGATCTTTGGCTCCTTCGTGCTTGAATATTATCTTCTCCGGATCGATACCGATCCCCTGACGAAAATCATCATCCTCCTCCTGTTCAATTTCTCGATCGTTTCATTCCTGGTGCTCGCCTTCTTTGTCACAAAGACACTGTTCAAGCTCCTCATGGAAAAGCGCCGGAAGGTTGTGGGATATAAATTCAAGACAAAGATTGTCGCCATCTTCGTTGGACTCACCCTTGTCCCGTCATCTCTCCTCTTCTTCATCGCGAGCGGTATTGTCACGAAGTACATCGACCGGTGGTTCGATCCCCAGATCATGCAGCCCCTCAGTGATTCCCTCGAGCTCTCGAAAGATTTCTATGACAATGAGCGCGAGCGGACGATCAACCGCGCGAGGAAAGTGATCAGAGGTGAGGATTCACGGGACAACATAACCGTGGGCATTCTGACCTCTCTTCCGGAAAATCCCTCCGAAACGGTCAGGAATGCTTTTGACGGCACGGAGGGGACCGAGGTCATCAGCCGCGAAGAGGGTGACATCATCCGGGCGGTCATCCCCGAGGTTGTTCAGGGGAAGGTCAGGAGGGTATTCATTGCAGAGAGCATCGTTCCCGTCCAGATCGTCAAACGGATCGACAGCATCAGGCTCTCCCAGGAGCGGTACCTGGCAACGAAGAAACTCAAGAAACCCATCAAGCTGAACTACCTCGTCGTCCTTGGATTTTTCACGTCCCTCATCGTCTTCACGGCGATGTGGGTGTCCCTGAAAATATCCAAAGGCATCACGGAACCGATCGAGGTACTCGCGCAGGCCACCGAAGAGATTGCCGCGGGGAATCTCACGGTGAGCATCCCGATGACGCGGGACGACGAAATCGGGATGCTCGTTGCCTCGTTTAACCGGATGGTGGTCGAACTCAAAGAGAGCAAGGAATCGCTTGAGGATGCATACTATGATTCCGACCGGAGAAGAGTGAGCATGGAGAGTATCCTCGAAAACGTGCGCTCCGGTGTCATATCCCTCGATAATGACGGAAAGATCGTCATCATGAACAGCGCTGCCTGTTCCATCCTCGGGATAGATCCCTCCACAGTGTTTGACAGGGATCTGAACTATACCTTTATCCTGGACCACATTGATTCAGAGGAGTTCAGGAATTTCATACGGTCCATAAATCTAAAAAGAACGAAGACCGTTACCGAACGAATGACTCTGACGGTGAGAGGCAGGAAGCTGATCATGAGTATTTTCATAACCCAGTTGACGCTCCCTGACGGGCACCCCGTGGGGGTGCTGGTGGTGTTCGATGACCTCACGGACATCATCCGTGCCCAGCAGGTGCTGACATGGCAGGAAGTTGCCCGGAGGATCGCTCACGAGATCAAGAATCCCCTCACGCCCATCCGGCTCTCTGCGGAAAGGATCTTGCGGAAGTGGAGCAACAGATCAGAGGACATGGACTCCGCGATCCAGAAATCGACCCAGACCATCATCCGGGAGGTGGAGAGCCTCAGGAACCTGGTCGATGAGTTTTCACGATTCGGCAAGATGCCCGAGATCAAGAAGGAGCGGACCGACATACGGCAGCTCCTCACCGAAGCGGCTGAGCTCTACAAGAATTACGGGGGCGTGAAAATCTCCCTTGCCCTGCCTGAGACGATCCCTCCCGTTGAGGTCGATCCCCAGCAGTTCAAGAGGGTGATCATCAACCTCTTCGATAATGCGGTCACCGCGATGGAGGAAAGAGGAGAGATAACGGTGACGCTGGACCATGCAAGCGAAAAGGAGGACTCCCTTACCCTCACTGTTGCTGATACGGGATCCGGAATAGCGCCGGATGACAAGGAAAAGTTATTTCTGCCCTATTTTTCGACGAAGAAGGACGGCACCGGGCTCGGGCTTGCGATCTCTCACCGGATCATTACGGAGCACGGAGGAACGATAACGGTTGATGACAATACGCCGGAGGGAGCGAAGTTTATCATACAAATACCGGTATAAAGAAGGAGATTGAATGGCCGAAGAGACGATTCTTATCGTTGACGATGAAGAAGGGATACGAGACACCCTCAAGGGTATCCTCGAGGATGAGGGGTACCGGATTCTGACCGCGGGATCGGCGGAGGAGGGGCTCGCATTGATAAAGCAGGCACTCCCCGACCTCGTCATTCTCGATATCTGGCTCCCGAGCATGGACGGGATCGAGGCGCTCTCGCTGATCCGGGAGTTTGCGGCTGATCTGCCGGTCATCATGATATCGGGGCATGCCAATGTCGAGCTGGCGGTGAAATCGACGAAGCTCGGCGCCTATGATTTTCTCGAAAAACCCCTTTCCCTCGACCGTATCATCCTCACCGTTGAGAGGGCTTTGGAGAAGATGGCCCTCATTAAGAAATACCGGGCACTGAAGGATGATCTCGAACGGAAAGTGGTGCTCATCGGGGGCTCCCGGGCGATTGAGTCTATCAAGCAGCAGGTGAACCTCGCCGCGAAGAGCAATGCCAGGGTCCTGATCACCGGAGAGAGCGGCGTCGGAAAGGAAATCGTTGCAAAACTGCTCCATGCAGTGAGTGACCGGGCCGAGCGGGCCTTTGTCGAGGTGAACTGCGCGGCGATCCCCCAGGAGCTTATCGAGAGCGAGCTCTTCGGTCATGAAAAAGGGTCCTTCACGGGCGCCTTCGAGTCGAAAAAGGGCAAGTTCGAACTTGCGCACGAGGGGGCGCTGTTCCTCGATGAGATCGGCGATATGTCGCCCGCGACCCAGGCGAAGGTCCTGCGGGTGATTGAGACGCAGTCGTTCCAGAGAGTCGGCGGAAGCAAGAATATCCAGGTGGATGTCAGGGTCATCGCCGCTACCAACAAGAAGCTGGCCGAGGAGATCAAGAAGGGGAGCTTCCGGGAGGATCTCTATTTCAGGCTGAATGTCATTCACATCCCGATCCCGCCCCTGAGAGAGAGAAAAGACGATATCCCTCCCCTCGTCGATTACTTTCTGAGGGCCTTTGCCGCAGAATACCGGAGGCCGAAAAAAAGAATAACAGAAGCGGCGATCAGAAAGCTCCAGACCTACGAGTGGCCCGGGAATGTCCGGGAGCTCAAGAATTTCATCGAGAAGATGGTCATCATGATCACCGATGAGGTCATCGATGTGAAGCACCTCGATATCTTCCAGGCGGATGACAGCGAGCTTTTCCGCCACTCAAAGCTCAAGGATGCGCGGGAGACGTTCGAGAAGCATTTCATCATGAAGAAGCTCGAGGAGAACGGATGGAATATTTCGAAGACTGCGGAAATCCTCGAAATCGAGCGGAGCAACCTCCACCGGAAGATCAAGTCCTACGGAATCAACATCCC